>NZ_FONF01000006.1:0-280236 GCF_900112835.1 Marinobacter sp. DSM 26671
ACGACTTTTTGTAAAGTACCGAGCCGCTATAGGCCATTTTGTTATAGGTAAAATCGGCGTAGGCACCGAAATAGTTGTCATCCGTTCGAGCCGCCGTACCATTCAGAGCAGCCTGACTGCTGTTGCTGATCTGAGCTCCGGTAAGGCCGTAGTGGAAAACCTCGCTGGGATGAAGTTCGGCACTCAACATGTAGAAGTCCACGTCGTCCGCAGAATCTCTATCGTTTTCTTCCCACTTGAACCAGCCACCTGTCAGCGTGGCCATACCAACATTGCCCGCAAAGGAGACGCCATTCATGTCGTCGTTGGTAACAAAGCTCTCGTACTTGCCGAAGCCATACCCCTGGACGCCCGCTCGCACCCTCCAGTCGCTGTTCGGCACCTTCAGTTCAGCGTAGGCATTTTTGGTCTCAACGCCAACGCCGTCGGCGCTGAGTTTGCCGCAATTGTCACCCTGGCAGCTTCCCTTCTCACCCCAGGGAGAATCGAGCTCACCGTACCAAACCAGGCTCACGTTATCGTTGAGGTCGCCGGTGATCTTTGCACGCAGGCGCTGGTCAACAAATGAACTGCTGTTCTCGTTGGTTTCATCCAGGCTTTCTGAGGTCGCCTGCAGGCGGTAATAACCGTTCACCGTGAAGGGGGAATCGCCTTTCTTGAGCTCTTCCACTTCAGCCGTCAGTTGATTTATTTCAACCTTCAGGTCTTCTACGGTTGGTGACGCACGCCCGACCGGCTCCGCGGCCAACGCCGGTGTTGCTACTAAAGCTATCGCCAGCGGAGCGCTTATTGATTTGAAGATTTTGCTCACCTGAAACTCCTTATTTTAATTTTCATACCGACAACGATTTATTGCCTCAATATGGATGTGCCAGTTAAACGGCACTTAATCTTGACGCACAAAGCTTGTAGTGGTCAACTGAAACGAACCTGAATTTTCAGCTAAATTTCATTTTCCCGATTTTCGTACTGACATCCCCACCCGTCAGACTGTCAGACCTGACGACGCATCAAAGAGGCTATTTCGCCCCCAGCGCCCATCTTGGAGAGGTGCTATGATTGCTCACTATTGAAAGGCATACTGGGCGCCAAGCATGCAATCCGACCATTTGGCGCATGAAATCGAGATGGCCGCAATGAACCGACGAGTTATCTCCTTGCTGCTGCCGTTGTTTTTGGGTGGACCGGTTCTGGCCATTTCCGAATTATCGGGTGGTCAGGAGGCCGCTGCGATGAAGGGTTGCGATTTCAACTTCGGCTGCCTGAAGTTATTAGATTGGCTGGATAGATTATGCATTGTTCACGTCGACCATCACGTAGAGGCTGGTTCCTGTTTTTTTTAATCTGGTCTGTCAGCTTTTTGCTGCATTTTTTTTGGGAAATGATCCAGGTGCCTTTCTTTACAGGGATGATGGAGGCGTCCCATGGTGCGGTCGTCTGGCTCTGCACGCGGGCGGCAATCGGCGATGCCAATATTGCACTATTTGCCTATGGCGTCGCCGCAGCGGCAACTAAAGATGGCTTTTGGATACAGGGGCGGTGGCGCCGCCATGCTTTAGGAGCGTATTTTGCTACCGGTCTGCTTATAACCATAGTCTTTGAAGCCTGGGCCACAGGCGCAGGCCAGCGCTGGAGCTACAATGATTCTATGCCCCTGTTTCCCTTCCTTGGCACAGGTATCGCCCCTCTAGCGCAGTGGATTATCGTTCCAACAGTCTCGCTCTTTGGTTTGCGTTGGCTCTACAGAGGCTGGCTTGATCTCAGACGTCAGGGCTGTGATCACCCTCGGCAATGAATGCCGGAGCCCCGGGCATCATATAAACCGCCCTACAGACAACTGCACATCCACACCAATCACGAGTGTGGCGGTCAGCGACACTACACTATTGATGATTGCCACCATTGCCAGACGTAGACAAGTACGATCACAATAATACGATGTTCCACTGTGACTGATCGACTCATCCATCACTCAACTCCGAAATCCTTGCGGACGGTTGACATCACGTATGCGGCTCCCGGCCATGCCGGCACCAGACACAGCTGCAATCGACATGATTGCAGCTTATATCCCGTCGCTGGCTCCGCAAATGCAAACCCGCCAACGGCGCCAGCAGACGCCTGGCAAGTGTGGGCCGGTAGAGACGGCGCAAAAACTCGCGCGCATCCAGATGGTTTTCCTGGCGGCGCATGCACCAGCGATAACCGCGGTTACCCAGCAGCCCATAAAACGCGCGGTTCACCAACGCCGCCGCCATCGGACGCTCCAGGGATTCTCGCCAAAGCCGGTTGTAGTCGTCACCATGCAGCAGGCTGCGTGCGGCCAGCACGCCGGAGGTGATGGCCGCGCGCATCCCGAAGCCCCACAGCGTATCCTGGAAACCGGCCTGCTCACCCGCTACCGGGTGCACCCCGGACAATGCGGTTACAGGGATACGGAAGTTTCCAACACCGCCGTGCGGCTGAGGATTCATCATCTCCATGCCGGCCAGCCTCTGAAACGCACTGACAGTTCGCTCCACATACTTTGCTTCATCCCTGAAACCAGTAAACATGCAACTCTTTACCGTTCCCTTGCCTCCCATTACCAAAAGGTAGGCATACCCTTTAGGGGCAAGGTTGTTATCACAAATTGCCCAGAAACCGTCCGGCATGGATGTATCGAAATGATAGCCGACCGCAATGGCATCGGCGGCCTTTGGGCCAGTCGCCAGGATGGCCGGGCCCCGGGCATGCCGCAGCCGGCTTTTGAAATGCACCTGCACGCCCAGTTCCCTGGCCTGTCTCAGCAACGCCGTGTCCAATGTGTCTGGCCCGGAGCCACGCTCCACCAGGTAGAACAGCGGCTCAATGCTCTCAATGGCGTACGGGGAATCCCAGGCATCAAAGGCGGTACCCCGGCGGCATGGAACTCGCTTGAAGTCGGTGGTGATTCCGAGTTCCTGCAACACCGCCAGGGCATCCTGCTGCGTGCTCCAGTTCTCCAGCCCCTGAAGGTCCCGTTTGAAGCGGTGCCCCACCTCGGCCCGGGCCTCATGCACGATGACTGACCGCCCCGCCCGCGCCAGTGTGATGGCGGCTGCCAGCCCGGCCGGCCCGGCGCCGGCAATCTCGACCGCGCCATTTCTGTTGTCTGACATCATGGCTCCGATACCAGTCCCAGCCTCGTTGACGCCCATCATGTCCGCACCCGCCTTCCCCTCACCTTGTCACAAAGACATAAGACACAGCGATACCCGATCACTGGGCCTCCTTGAAGTCACGGATGTGCAGCAGGTCTTCCACCGGCAGCACGGCTATGATTCCGTCGCTGGCAAGCCCCTTGTGCACCGTCCGGGCAATGAGGTCAACGATCTCGTCTGCCTGCTCGGCTTCCGTGAATATCTCCACGCGAACGGAATCGGCCATGGTGTCCTTGGCATAGTAGTTTTTATATCTGCCACGGCCATGGGTTTTAGACACCGTCATACCGGAAAAACCAGCCGCGATCAGCGCATCCTCTACTTTCTTCAAGTCCAGGCTGGAGAAGATCGCAGTCACTTTGCAAAACTTCGTATTCATTTCGCCTCCTCGTCAGTGAGCTGAAGAAGGATCGCTCCGGTTCTTCGGCTTGAAAATGACAGTTAATCACCCACAACTGAACTGACACTGAAAATAGGGAACAATCTGAAACCAGCCGAGGCTATATTGATTTAAGTCAAAGAAGCCTGGCCGCCCAGGCGAGACCCGCCACCCAGTCAATAAACGGCACCGGGTAAATACCCAGCAGCAGTATTGAGACGGCAACAATCAGAAGGGCGAGTTTCTCTACCCGACCCCGGCCGGCATCCGCCACCGCCTGCTGCATACCCGGTTCGCGCAGATACAGGGTGACGATCACCCTCAGGTAGTAGAACAGCCCGATAACGCTGCCGATAACGATCCCTCCAACAAGCCACCACCGGCTGCCTTCCACACCCAGGGCGATGATATAGAATTTACCGAAGAATCCGGCGGTCAGCGGAATGCCGGCCAGGGACAACATGCTCAGAGTCAATAATGCTGCCAGCCAGGGGCTGTGCCAGAACAATCCCCTGTAATGGTGCAACCCGGAGGCATCCTCGCCACTGCCAGTGCCGGAGACATGCATAATCACGCCAAACGCCCCCATGGTGGCCACAATATAGGTGAACAGGTAAACCCCGGTGGTTTCCAACGCCAGGGGGCCACCTACTATAACGGCCACCAGCAGGTAGCCCATATGGGCGATGGAAGAGTAGCCCAGCAGGCGCTTCAGGTCAGGCTGGAACAGGGCCAGCAGGTTGCCACCGAACATGCTGAGAAGAGCCAGCAGGCTGATCAGGCCAAGGAGCCATCCACTGCCGAAGACCGGGGCCACCAGTACCAGCCGCAGCAATACCAGAAACACCGCCAGTTTGCTCACCGTGGCCAGCACAGTGGTCGCCGGCGCCAGACCTCCCTGGTATACGTCCGGTGTCCACTGGTGAAACGGTATGATGGACAACTTGAACCCCAGCCCCACCAGTAACAGTGCGGCGCCGCCCAGAATCCAGGGGTCCGGACTGCCAGCAACCCCCGCGGCGAGTGCCGTCAGCTCAAGGTGGCCGGTGCGGGCATAGATCAACGCCATGCCAAACAGCAGAAAGGCGGTGGCGGCGGCGGACAATATGAGGTATTTGATCCCCGCCTCCAGGGACCGTTCTGTCCGGAAACTGTACGCCACCATGCCGTACAAAGGCATCGACAACAATTCAAGGCTGATGAACAGGCTGGCCAGGTGGTTGCTGGCCACAAGGCCCAGGGCACCCGTTACCGCGCAAAGCAACAGCAGGTAAAACTCTTCCCGCGGCCCCCTGTAGCCGGCCAGGTAACCATGGCTCATGGCGGCGATAAACAGGCCGCTCACCAACACCAGCGCGCTGCCCATGAGGGCAAGGCCGTCAAAGATCATCAGCGGCGGCGAAGAGGGCGCGGCCGAGGCCAGCGGCAGGCTCGCCAGGGCCAGGGCCAGACCGCTGACAGTGACCGCCGCGGTACCACCGTGGTGGCGTCGCCAGGCGACGCCCAGCATTACCAGTACGGCTGTCGAGGCGACAATAAGCAGGGGCAGCAGCCCCACAAGATCGATCAGGGTCAGCATCAGTTCATCCCTCCTGCCCGGACCGGGCCCGCCATGAACAGGTCCGCCACCGGCCGGACCATTGACGCCGTGGTATCAAGCAGGGGTTGCGGATTCAGGCCCACTGCCAGGGTGAGTCCGATCAAGGCCAACATCATGCCGTACTCCCGCACATCCGGACCCGCGAGCAGGCCCGGTTGTTGTTCGCGACCGAAATGCACCCGCTGCATCATCAGCAGTGAATAGATCGCGCCAAGCACCAGCCCGGCGCTGGCGATGACCACCACCACCGGAGCGCTGCGGAAGGTACCGAACAGTACCATGAACTCGCCAAGGAAATTGGCCGTGGCGGGCATCCCCAGAGAGGCCGCCAGGAAAAACAAGGTCACGCCGGGCAACACCGGTATTCGGCCCCAGAGCCCGCCCATGCGACGCATATCCCGGGTATGAATGCGTTCAAAGAGCTGGCCACTGAGAATGAACAGAGCGGCACTGGAGAACGCATGGGCCACCATGAGTACGATTGCGCCCTGGATCGCCAGTTCGGATCCGGAATAAACGGCAATCAGCACGAACCCCATATGGGATATGCTGGCATAGGCAATCAGCCGCTTGATATCCTGCTGGCCGCAGGCCAGGACCGCGCCGTAAATAATACCCACGACCCCCAGCGCCATGGCCACCGGCGCAAAGGCCTGGGACTGTTCCGGAAACAACGGAATCGCAAAGCGCAGCATGCCGTAGGCGGCGGTTTTCAGCAGAATGCCCGCAAGGTCCACGCTGCCGGCAGTGGGCGCCTGGGCGTGCGCATCCGGCAGCCAGCCATGAAAAGGCACGACAGGCAGCTTCACCGCAAAGGCAATAAAAAACCCGAGCATAATCCAGAAGGACAGATTGTCGGGCACGTCGGCGTTCAACAGTGCGTCATAGCTGAAGGTTATCTCGCCGGAGCTGGTGTAATGCACGAACACCAGCGCAAGGATCGCCACCAGCATCAGCAGGCCGCTGGCCTGGGTGTAGATGAAGAAGCGGGTGGCGGCACGAATCCGGGTTTGCCCCGGGGAGCCGCTGTGCCCCCAGAGGGCAATCAGAAAATACATGGGTACCAGCATCACTTCCCAGAACAGGAAGAACAGGAGCAGGTCCAGCGCCAGAAACACACCCACGACGCCACCCAGAACAAACAGCAGATTCAGATGAAAAAAGCCCACCCGCTCGACAATCTCTTTCCATGAGCAAAGTACCGCCAAGGCACCGAGAAAGCCGGTCAGCGCAATCAGGATCAGCGACAAGCCGTCCAGAGCCAGATGAATCTCGATGCCAAAACGAGGAATCCAGGGGACTCGCCACTCCAGCAGCCACGGTCTCTCGCCGGTGCCATAGGCGCTGAAATCACCGCCTGCCCAAAGCACGACGCTGACCGCCAGCACGAACAGCATGGTGGCCAGGGCAATCCAGCGCGGCGCCTGTTCGCCCCAACGCTCCGAGTGCCAGCACAGCATGCCACCGAGGAACGGAATCAGAATCAGCCAGAACAGAATCATGCGCCACCTCCCTGAGTCATTACCAGGCCAACCAGTATCACCGTGGCACCGAATACCATCACTTTGGCGTAAGTCCGCAGCTGGCCGTCCTGGGACCGCACCAGGCCCGCATTGCACAGGCGGGCAATCACGGCCGGCAGGTTCATCCCCAGGTTAATAAAGTCGAAACGCAGCACGCGTACCAGGGCCTGCCAGGGCCGGACCAGTGTCCGGTCGAACAGGGCATCGAAGCCCCAGGCCCGGTTGAACAGGATCCAGAGCCGCGCCCCCAGACCCCGACCGACCTTTGCGTCAAGCCACCGGCGCCGCGCCAGGAACAGCCAGCCAGCCAGAGCCAGGCCAGCAAGCACCGCTCCGGTCGCCAGGAACTGAAACAGGGTGTGGCCGGCGTTCGTGGCATCATCGGGGGGCGGCGGGAACACCACCTCAAGCCCCGGGTACAGCCAGGCACCAACGAAGGTGGAAAGCACGGCCAGGATTGCCAAAGGCAGGTGATGCCTGAGGGGACTGGTGCCCGGCCGGGGATGGCGTGCATGATCACTGCGGGGCTGGCCATGAAAAATGCCCAGGATCAGCCGCACCGTGTACAGGCCGGTTAGCACGGCTCCGGTCAGACCCGCCGCGAACAGTCCGTAGTGGCCCGAGGCCATGGCCTGCCAGAGAATCTCGTCCTTGCTGAAGAAGCCCGCGGTTACCAGCGGCAATGCCACCAGCGACGCGCCCCCCGCCAGGAAACCGGCATAGGCGACCGGCAGTTTGCGCCAGAGCCCACCCAGCCGGCTCAGATCCTGTTCATGGTGGCAACTGATGATAACGGCCCCGGCTGAAAGGAACAGCAATGCCTTGAAGAAGGCGTGGGTCATCAGGTGAAAAATGGCCGCGTCAAACGCCCCGACCCCCAGCGCCAGGAACATGTAGCCGATCTGGCTCATGGTGGAATAGGCCAGCACCCGCTTGATGTCGGTCTGGGCCAGGGCCGCGAAGGCCGCCAGCAACAGCGACAGGGCTCCGATGATGCCCACCAGCCACATCACATCCGGTGCCAGCAGGAACAGCCCGTTCAGGCGTGCAATCAGATAAACGCCGGCGGTCACCATGGTGGCCGCGTGGATCAGGGCCGACACCGGAGTGGGGCCTGCCATGGCATCCGGCAGCCAGGTGTGCAGCGGCACCTGTGCAGACTTGCCCAGGGCACCGCCAAGGACCAGCAATGCCGCAAGATTGGCAGTGACACTCCCCTCGGCCCAGACCCGTGGTGCCTGCTCCAGCACCAATCCGATATCGAGGGTGCCGAGTTCCACGAAGATCAGGAACAGCCCCAGGGCAAGGAATACGTCACCTGTGCGGGTCACGATAAACGCCTTGAACGCCGCCCGCCCATTAGCTTCGTTCTGATAGTAGTAGCCGATAAGGCCGTAGCTGCAAAGGCCAACGCCTTCCCAACCGAGAAACAGCAACAGCAGGTTATCGGCCAGCACCAGCACCAGCATGCTGAACACAAACAGGTTCATCCAGGCATAGAAGCGGGTTATACCGGCCTCGCCCACCATGTACCAGACAGCGAACAGGTGAATCAGGAAACCCACGCCGGTGATGATCGACATCATGACCAGCGAGAGACGATCAACCACCACGCCCATGGTCGGCTGGAACTCGCCCACGGAAACCCAGGTCCAGAGCGTGAAGCCCTGGCTGTCGCCGGAGAAGGTCAGCAGCGCCCAGGCGGTGGCCAGCGCGGCCAGCCCCACGCTGCCCACGCCAATGGCCGCGCTGGCCCGCGGTCCCAGCCGCCCGCCGGAAAAGCCGAGAACAATGGCACCGGCCAGAGGTAACAGAAATGACAGTAAAGTCGCAGCCATCATCATCCACGCATCCTGCTGACTTCGTGCAGCTCAAGTGAACGGAAACGCTGGTAAAGCTGTATCATCAGCGCCAGGCCGACGCTGGCCTCGGCTGCCGCCAGGGTGATGACCAGCAGGAACATGGCCTGCCCGTCCGGCTGGTTCCAGGCGGTGCTGCCCACCACAAAGGCCAGCGCGGCGGCATTGAGCATGACTTCCAGGCTCATGAGAACGAACAGCATACTGCGCCTCAGCATCAACCCGGCCAACCCCAGGCTGAACAGAATAACGGCCAGGATCAGGCCATGCTCCATCGGGATACCAGTCATCGGGTGCCTCCACGGTTGCGATTGCCCCGGGGTTTGTTGCGCCGGCCCACGTGGGACGCCGTCACCAGCGCCGCCAGCAGCAGAATGGCGGCCAGCTCCACCACTATCAGCCATGGGCCGAACAGGGTGAGGCCGATGTCCCGGGCGGTTATCAGCTCACCGTCAATGGTCATGCCTGCCTGCCCGTCGCTGATCAGCGCCACCAGCGCCACCAGCAACACCAGAGCCAGCAGCGACGGCCCGAGCCAGTAGCCCGGACGTAGCCACAGGGGATCCCGCTTGGCCTCCGGACGCAGGTTGAGCATCATCACCACGAACACGAACAGCACCATTATGGCGCCGGCATAGACGATAATCTCGAGAGCACCGGCAAAGGGCGCACCCAGGGCGAAGAACACCAGGGCGACGGCAATCAGCGAAACAATCAGGTACACCACCGCATGCACCGGACTGGAGCCGCTGATAAGACCGACCGTGGCCAGCACCGCCACCAGGCCGCTAAGGTAGAATCCCAGTTCCATCAGTAGTTCCTTTTTTGGTCAGGGTAAAAGCGTACGGACATCCTCCGGGACCTCCTCGTTCTGTGCCTCACCTTTATCCTTGCCGGCGATAGCCATGCCGGCAACCTTGTAAAAGTGGTAGTCGTGGTCCTTGCCGGGGCCGTTGATCAGCAGATCTTCCTTCTCGTACACCAACTGCTGACGCTGGTACTCGCCCATCTCGAAATCCGGTGTCAACTGGATGGCGGAGGTGGGGCAGGCCTCTTCACACATGCCGCAAAAAATGCAACGGGAAAAGTTGATGCGGAAGAACTCCGGATACCAGCGGCCGTCGTCTTTTTCACCTTTCTGCAGGGAAATACAATCCACCGGGCAGGCCACCGCGCAAAGGTTGCACGCCACGCATCGTTCTTCGCCGTCCGGATCCCGGGTGAGTATGATGCGGCCCCGGTACCGGGGAGGCAGATAAACCTCCTCTTCCGGATAGTTCACGGTTTCCCGCTTGCGGAAGCCGTGCATGAATACCATCCACATGGTACGCAACAGCGACCAACTGGCCGGTATCAGCCATAACACCGACAACACCTTGTTTTTTCGCATCTTTCCTCCCTATGAACCGGTCAGTAGCAGCACCGCCCCGGTAGCCAGCAGATTGACCAGGGTCAGCGGCAGACACACCCGCCAGCCAAAGCTCATCACCCGGTCATACCTGGGCCGTGGCAGCGATGCCCGGAGCAGGATAAACAGCATCAGGAAGAAGCTGGTCTTGAGGGCAAACCACACAATGGGTGGCAGCCAGGGGCCCTGCCAGCCGCCGAAAAACAATGTCACGATCAGCGCGGAAACCAGCACCATGCCCACGTATTCGCCAATGAAAAACATGCCGAACTTCATACCGGAGTACTCGACATGGTAACCATCCGCCAGTTCCTGTTCCGCCTCCGGCTGGTCGAAAGGGTGGCGGTGTGTCACCGCGATGCCGGCGATCAGAAATGTGACGAAACCCAGGAACTGGGGAATCACGAACCACAGGCCTTCCTGGGCCGCGACGATGTCGCGCAGGTTGAAGGAGCCGGCCATGGCCACCACACCCATGAGCGACAGCCCCATGAACACTTCGTAGGACAGGGTCTGGGCCGAGGCTCGCAACGCGCCGAGCAAGGCATACTTGTTGCCACTGGCCCAGCCACCGATTAACACCGCGTAGACGTTGATGCCGGCCAGCGCGAGGAAGAACAGCAGCCCGATGTGCATGTCCGCCACCCCCCACCCCGGTGTTATGGGGATAATAACGAAAGACAGCAGCAGGGAAGCGAAGGCAAGGTTGGGTGCCAGCATAAACAGGGCGCGGCTGGCAAAGGGCGGAGTCCAGTCTTCCTTGAAAAAGATCTTCAGCATATCGGCAATCAGTTGAAGAGTGCCGAATGGCCCTACCCGGTTGGGACCATAACGATCCTGCCAGAGGCCCAGCAGCCGACGTTCGACCACGGTCAGTGCCGCTCCCACCACGACCACGGCAAGCAGGATCACCAGCGCCTGGAACATGGCCCAGAGAGTGGCTGCCAGTTGTGGAGTCCACCAGCTCATGACTCACCTCCCGTGGGTTTTCCTAAAGTGAGTGTCGCGCCCTGCCCCAGGCCGGGCAACAATCCCGCGGGCAGGCCAGCCCAGCCGGGGGGCCAGTCTTCCTGCTCCGATACCGTAATGTCCGGACCGCCAAACAGCATCAGGCTGTCGCCCTCACGCACACCAAGCAGCGTCAGACTGTCGCCGTCGCGCACGCCCAGCGCCTCGGCATCCGGGCGGGCCAGGATGACCACCGGCGCGGTCATCCGCTGCCGGACAGGTTCAGCCCGGGCAGACGTTTCCTCGCCCCCGAACACCCGTGGCAACACCAGCGCCCGCAGCCCGCTGCTGTCAGTGGCGCCGTCATCAAAGACCGGGTCGGGGTATTCGCGATGGCCGGGCTGAGGCCGAATCAATCTTATGCCCGGGTCCCCTCCGCGCAGGTGACCGCCCACTTCATCGGTGAACTTGTTCCACGCCTGCGGGGAATTCCAGCCCGGCGCCCAGGCGAAAGGTATCTGCTGCCGGGGCCGGTCAAATCCGCTGTAGCCTTCCATGGAGTAAGCGAAGGGTGTATCGGTATCCTGTGGCGGGCGGGGTTCATTTACATCGAGGTTGGCGCGCATGGCGGTGCGGCCGCTGTAACGCTGGGGCTCACGGGCCAGCCGCAGGCCCTCTATGCGATAATCGGGCCCGGGCGCGGCATCCACAATCCCGGCCAGGCCTGGATGGGCCCCGGCGCAGGCCCGGGTGGCCAGATCCAGGCTGATATCCCCGGGGGCTTCGCCCCGCAGCCCGGCGGCCAGGGTGTGTAACCAGCGCCAGCTCTCGTGAATTCGGGTCTCGGGGCGCAGGTAGGCCGGTTCGAACACCCGGAAGAAGCGCTGGGCCCGCCCTTCCAGATTTACCAGGGTTCCGCTCCCTTCCGCGAAACTGGCAGCAGGCAGGATGAAGTCCGCCCCCTCGGCGGTTCTCGTCCGCTGGTGGTCCAGCACCACGCGGGTGTTGGCACGGGCCAGGGCCTGCTCCACCCGGTCGGCGGGCAGGCGTTGATACAGGTCGTTCTCCAGCACCACCACCGCATCGGCCCGGCCCTCACTCAACTCATCCAGCGCCCAGTCCAGTGTCTGCCCCCCCATGAGCGACAGCCCGGTGCTGTTGGCCTCCCGCCGGATCAACACCAGCCCACCCTGCGCTGCCCGCCTGGACAGGGCCCGGGCAACCGCACCGGCGGCTTCCAGGATGGCCTCGCTGGCGAGGGAGCCGCCGCTGACAACCAGCGGCCGCGCCGCTTTTAACAGGCTGACGGCGATTTCTCCGGCCCGCTCCTGGCTGGCCGGGTCGAGGCCGTCCACCGGGGGCGCCGCCGGGTCGATGGCATGAGCCACCGCGAAACCGAGCCGGGCGATATCATCCGGCGCCAGGGCATGGCGGGCGACAGCGACACTGTCCAGCTCGGTGGGCGCTGGCCAGACAATGTGCAGCGGGTGGTACCGGTCCTGCCCCAGGGTCTTGACGGCCTCGGCATTCCAGGCCGGCACGCCGATCTGTTCAGCCAGTTCTTCCCGCCGTGACAGCACAGCCTGACGCAGATTCAGCCCCAGGCGCGCGGCGCTCTGGACCGGGTCCTCGCCCAGCACCAGAATGGCATCGTGGCGTTCTATTTCCCGGGGTGTCGGGGTGGGCAGTCCCGACGTTTCCTGCAGCCGGTTCATCATGGCCAGGCACGCCTGCTCCCGGGACTCTATCCCGGTGGAAAAGTTTTCCGGCCCCACCATGGCCAATAGCTGGTGATTGCTTTCCAGACTGGCCCGGGGCGATCCGATGCCGATGATGCGCCGGGCCTGACGCAGGGCGCCGGTGATACGCTCCAGGGCCGGATCCACCCCCAGCGTCACGGCCTCCTGCCCCGGCCGTTCGGTCCATTCCGGAACCCGTGGCCGGTCGGCGCGGTTGACGTATCCGTAACCAAACCGGCCGCGGTCACAGAGGAAGTGGCTGTTAACCTCACCGTGGTAGCGGTTTTCGATGCGGCGAATCTCGCCGTAGCGTTCCCCGGGGCTGATGTTGCAACCGACCGCGCACTGGTGGCAGATGCCGGGGGCATACTGCAGGTCCCACTTTCGGGTGTAGTGATCGGAATGACTCTGGTCGGTGAACACCCCAGTGGGGCAGACTTCGGTGAGGTTGCCGGAGAACGGGCTTTCCAGTGTGCCTTCGGCGTATCGTCCGAAGTAGATGTTGTCCCGGGCACCAAAGGCGCCCAGATCGGTGCCACCGGCGTAGTCGTTGTAAAAGCGCACGCACCGGTAGCAGGTAATGCAGCGGTTCATTTCGTGGGCGATGAACGGCCCCAGGTACTGGTTGCGGCGAGTGCGCTTGTTGAACCGGTAGCGGCGGCGGTCATGGCCGGTCATTACCGTCATGTCCTGCAGGTGGCAATGGCCGCCCTCCTCGCACACCGGGCAGTCGTGGGGGTGATTGATCATCAGCCACTCCACCACACTGGCCCGGAAAGCCCGGGCTTCCTCGTCATCGATATCGATTCGGGTCTGGTCCGCCGCCGGGGTCATACAGGACATGACCAGAACGCCCTTGTTGTCGTCCTTGTCCTTGTACTGGCGCACCGCGCACTGGCGACAGGCGCCGACACTTCCCATGGCCGGATGCCAGCAGAAATAGGGAATATCCAGGCCCAGTGACAGACAGGCCTGGAGCAGGTTGTGCGCCCCGTTGACCTCGTAGGTTTTTCCGTCCACGTGAATCGTCGCCATGCTTGCTTCTGCCTTCACCTAGAAAGTACGATCACTGTTTGTTGAAAGTGACTGTTGAAACTAACGGTTGTTTGCCGGCGCGTCCGCTGCGACCCGGTCCGGAACGCCCCGGGTGTCGCCGCTTACCTTGCCAATGCCCTGCTCAAACTCCTGCCGGAAGTGCCGCAGCGCTGTCTCCAGCGGCATGGCGGCGCCAGGGGCAAGGGCGCAGAATGTCAGCCCCGGGCCACAGTCCGCCGCCAGCTTGTCGAGCAATTCGATGTCGCCGGCCTGCCCCTGTCCCTTTTCCAGGTCCCGGAGCAGTTTTACCACCCAGGGCAGACCATCACGGCACGGAGTGCACCAGCCGCAGGATTCCCGGGCGAAGAACTCCTCCAGGTTGCGCATCAGCGATACCATGCCCCGGTCCTCGGGGACCGCCATCATCAGGCCGGTGCCCAGCCGGCTGCCGACATTGGCGATAGAGTCAAAGTCCAGGGGCAGCTCCAGATGCTCCGGCAACAGGAAGCCGGTGCTGGTGCCGCCGGGCAACCACGTCTTGAGCCGACGGTCTTGCTGCAGCCCCCCGGCCCGGTCGAGCAGCTCGGCCCCGGTGACGCCCATGGGCAGCTCCCAGAGGCCCGGCTCCACAACCGGCCCCGACACGCCATAAAGCTTGGTGCCGCCGTCACCGGTACGGTTGCCGGACAGGTTCTGATACCAGTCAGCGCCATGGAGAATCACGGCGGGTATGTTGCACAGGGTCTCGACGTTGTTAACCACCGTGGGCCTGCCCCAGGCTCCGGACTGGCCGGGGAACGGCGGCTTGGCCCGGGGATTGGCGCGCTTCCCCTCCAGTGCATTGATCAGAGCCGTTTCCTCGCCGCAGATGTAGCGCCCCGCCCCGGTATGCACCGCGATGTCGAAATCGAACCCGCTGCCATCAATATCCGGCCCCAGCCAGCCGGCTTCGCGGGCCTCATCAATGGCCCGGTTCAGCACCCGGGCCGCCTCCACGTATTCACCCCGCAGAAAAATGTAGCCTTGCCGGGCGTTGTTGGCCCGGGCTCCGAGGATCATCCCCTCAATCAGCAGGTGGGGTTGCTGCTCCATCAGCAACCGGTCCTTGAAGGTGCCCGGTTCCATTTCATCCGCGTTGCAGATCAGGTAGCCCCGGGGCATGTCACCCCCCTGCAGCGTCAGGCTCCACTTGACGCCAGCGGAAAAACCGGCGCCGCCCCGGCCACGCACATTGGCGTCTTTCACCACGGTGATGATGCCCTGGGGGTCGCTCTCGGCCAATGCCCGGCGGACCGACTGATAACCATCCTTATCCAGATATTCGCCGAGCCAGACCACCTCGCCGTCGTCCCTCAGCCTCCAGGTCAGCGGATGGGTTTCGGGTTGACGCTCGGTACCGGATTGCCGTATCCGGCTGTGATAACGCAGCGGGTTGCCTTGACCTGAGGTGGATCCGCTCATTCGTAGCCCTCCAGCAGGTCGGACAGATCCTCCGGTGTGACCGGCCCGAAGGTTTCGCCGTCAATCATCAGCGCCGGGGCACCGTCACAGGCGCCGAGACAACACACGGGTAACAGGGTGAAGCGGCCATCGGCGGTGGTGGCGCCGTAGTCCACTCCCAGCTTCTCCACCAGGGCCTGTTTCAGCGTTTCATACCCGGTCAGGAAGCAGGAGCTGCTGTCGCAGACCAGGATCACATGGCGCCCTACCGGCTGACGGAAAATCAGGCTGTAAAAGGTAGCCACGCCGTCCACCGCGGCGAATCCCAGGCCCAGCAACCGCCCAACGGCCATGATGGCACCGTCGGGAACCCAGCCATGGCGGCGCTGGACGATTTTCAACGCCTCGATACAAGCGGCCTGGGGCTGCTCGTAGTGTTCCTTTTCCCGGAGAATCGCGGCTTCGTCGTCCGGGTGCAGTTCAAAACGGTCACTGCCGATCAGTTCGGGTGTGTGCGGGGTTGTTGCCATCATCAGCGATCCACGTCTGCCATTACGAAATCGATACTGCCCAGGTGGGCGATCATGTCCGGCACGAAGCCTCCGCGCATCAAGGACGGTATCTGCTGCAGGTGCGGAAAGCTCGGAGTCCGGATGCGGGTTCGGTAGCTCATGTTATTGCCGTCGCTGATCAGGTAATAACTGTTAATGCCTTTGGTGGCCTCCACCATTTGCAGGGATTCGCCGGGTTTCAGAACCGGACCCCAGGACACCTGCAGAAAGTGGGTGATCAGCGTTTCGATGTGCTGCAACATCCGCTCCCTGGGTGGCGGGGTGGTCAACGGATGATCCGCCTTGTAGTCACCCGCGGGCATGTGATCGACGCATTGCTGGATAATGCGCAGGCTCTGCCGCATTTCCTCAATACGCAGCTGGCCCCGGTCGAAAACGTCTCCGTGCTGCCCCAGAGGCACCTCGAAGTCGAAGTTCTCATAGCCGGAATAGGGTCGCTGTTTGCGCAGGTCGAAGTTGCAGCCGGTGGCCCGCAGGTTGGGACCGGTCACGCCCCACTCCAGGGCCTCAGGGGTGCTGAAAGCCGCCACATGCCGGGTCCGCTCCCGCACCAGGGCATTTTTCATCATGGCCAGCTCGTATTCCCGCAGCCGCGGCGGCATCCAGTCAAGGAACTCCTGCACCAGTTGCTGCCAGCCCACGGGCAGATCCTGGGCAAGGCCGCCGATCCGGTACCAGGCCGGATGCATGCGAAAACCGGTGATACCCTCAATCACCTTGTAGGCCCGCTGGCGGTCGGTGAAGCTGTAGAACACCGGCGACATGGCACCCAGATCCTGCAGGTAGGTCCCCAGGAACAGCAAATGGCTGCTAATACGGAACATCTCCGCCATCATCACCCGGACCGTCTTGACCCGGTCGGGCACCTCGATACCCGCCAGTTTCTCAACCGCCAGGACATAGGGAAGGTTGTTCATTACGCCGCCGGTGTAGTCGATGCGGTCGGTATAGGGAATGAAGCTGTGCCAGGTCTGGCGCTCGGCCATTTTTTCCGCGCCCCGGTGGTGATAGCCAATATCCGGCACGCAGTCGATGATCTCCTCGCCGTCCAGTTGAAGCACGATCCGGAAGGCACCGTGGGCAGAGGGATGATTCGGGCCCAGATTGAGGAACATGAACTCGCTGCCATCCCGCTCACGCTGCATGCCCCAGGCTTCCGGTTCGAATTTCAGCGCCTCCTGCTCCGTCTGCTGCCCCTCCACTGTCAGGGTGTAGGGGTCGAATTCCGTGGCCCGCGCGGGATAGTCCTTGCGTAACGGGTGGCCATGCCAGGTGGGCGGCATAAGCAGCCGTTGCAGATGGGGATGGCCAGTTGCGGTAATGCCGAACAGATCCCAGATTTCCCGCTCATACCAGTTGGCATTGGCAAACACCCCGGTCACGCTTGGCAGGTTCGGGTCGCCACCGGTCAGCGCCACCTTGATGATCAGGTCTTCATTACGATCCACCGACAGCAGATGATAGAAGACCGTGAAATCCGCCGCTGGCAGCCCGTCACGGTGGGCACGGAGCCGCTCGTCCACGGCCGAGAGATCGTAAAGCATGGAAAAAGACGCCGGCTGCGCCTTCAGGTGGCGCAGTATCTCCACTATCCGTTCACGTCGCACCCACAGCACCGGAAGCCCGGTCAGGGTGGACTGAACGTGCTCGATGTGTTCCCGGAATCCGTCCAGAAGCCCGAGGGCCCGGTCAATGCAGGACTGGGCCGGTGCATGCCTGTCGAGAGCGTCTGTGCTCATGATACTGACTCATCTCCTGTCAAGGTTGGGCAAATCGGGAATCGGCGCTCAGAGTTTGTCCGGAGTCCTCAGTTCGGTGACTTCGATTCGCTGGCTCCGTTTCTGCTCCCGCTGGGACCCCATCTCGGCCTTGTAAACCCCCTGATCCCCCACGACCCAGGACAGCGGCCGGCGCTCCTCCTGAATCGAGTCCTGCAACAACTGAAGTGCCTGCAGGAAGGCCTCGGGCCGCGGCGGACAACCCGCTACATAGACATCCACGGGCAAGAACTTGTCAACCCCCTGAACCACCGAATAGATGTCGTACATACCGCCGGAGTTGGCGCAGGAGCCCATGGAAATGACCCACTTGGGTTCCAGCATCTGATCGTAGAGCTGCTGAATAACCGGAGCCATTTTGATGAAACAGGTACCCGCTATCACCATAAAGTCGGCCTGCCTCGGCGAGGCGCGGATCACCTCCGACCCGAAGCGCGCAATGTCATGGGGCGAGGTAAATGCGGTAGTCATTTCCACGTAGCAGCAGGACAGACCGAAGTTATAGGGCCACAAGGAGTTCTTGCGCCCCCAGTTCACCGCCGAGTTGAGGACGTCACTCAGCTTGCCGGTGAATACGTTGCGTTCAAGCTGGCTTTTGACGTATTCCTCCGATGACTGCCGGCGCCCCATCGGGTAACGGTCACTGGATTCCTGCTCTTCCTCGGCCCGTGTCAGTCTGTAAGGCATGGCTGGTCTCCATATAAAGGTTTGCTGACAGTGATCAAGGTCCGGACGACAATCATCGGGAACTGAATACACCCTGGAACCGAACGATTAGCCCTCCCCGTGTCCCTGAGAACCCTCGGGGGCCCACTCCAACGCCCCGGAGCGACTGTCGTAGAGCAGGCCGGCAAGCAGTATCAGGATAAAAACCGCCGCGCCCCAGAACCCGCTCCAGCCCGTTTCCGGAATCACAACCGCCCAGGCAAACAGAAACACCGCCTCAATATCGAAGATCACAAAGAGCATCGCGACCAGATAAAACTTGACGGAAAACCGCTGGCGGGCGTCACCGACACCGACAATACCGGACTCAAACGGGATGGTTTTGCTGACGCCATGGCTGCGCCCGCCAAGCAGGCTGGAAACGCCTGCCATGAAGGCACATAAGCCGAGGGCAGCGATCACAAAAAAACCGGTTGCCCAGTAGTTGACCAGCAACTCATTGACCGTGTCCGACATACCCCCTCCTGTTCTGAATCATCATCCTATCCGCCCAGCCTGAAACGGAACTGAATCAGCAGAGCAATCGTTCTCAATTTTTGATCCCGATCAAATTCACAAGACTGTTTCCAGCCGGCCTCAGTCAGCAGAGCGCACTACTCACTGCCATAAATCAAGACCTGCAGGAAACAGCAACTCCGCGGGCATAATCGAGTAGAGCAAGGTATCTGAAGGCTTCATACTGGCGCTGCTTTGAAAGCAGGTACCGCACAGACTGTGTTGTCTACTAATATGGCTTCATCGCACCGATTGAGGCCTTCGTGCAGTAACCATTGCCAGCACGATTGCCAACATCGCCAGGGGAGGAATTAGGACGACGACCACGCTACCAGTCCCAAGAGAAAGAACTGGGCCGCCAGACCGAGGATCAGCGTGGCAGCAAAGGTTGTCACTACCACCGTGCCAAGAGCTTTGCCCACCGGCGCGAATTCCGTCGCCGCCTGCTGGTACATGGGCACGACAATGCGCAGATATACCGCCAGTGAAAGTACACTGTTGGCAATTGCAACCACCGCCAGCCAGGTGAATTGGACATCAATAACGGCGGCGAACAGCAGGAACTTCCCAACGAAGCCGGCAAGTGGCGGAATCCCGACCAGCGATAGCAGAAAGACCACCATTGCGATGCCAATAAGCGGTTGGGCGCGCCCCAATCCGTCAAAATCGTTCAGAGTCCGTCCGATATTGGCGGCAACGGCGAAAGCGCCCAGATTCATGGCCGCATAGGCGGCAGCAAACAGTATAATGGATGGCAGAGCAAGTTCACTGGCGCCGACTGCCAGGATACCCAGAAGGAAATAGCCGGATTGGGCAATCGACGAGTAGGTCACGGAGTTCATTATGAATTCTTGGTGCAGATCAGACATTCAGGCTTTCGCCGGAAACCGCCCGGTCAGCCGGCCGGCACCGCAAAAAGGAGGACAAAAATGAGTGCCAGCGCAACCAGGAAGAAACGTACCCGCTCACGCCGGTTGCGGCACACCGTCAGGGCCACCAGACATTGCAACAGGTAGTATAGGGCGAAGGCGCGTGACGCCAGCGCGATCACCGTAAAGGTGGAACCGGACCAGGCCAGCGCCATAGCCGCACCGCCTACCAGCAGGTAACCCCAACGCTGGGTGAGGCGCCGCCGCGTCACTTCCTCCAGGTTCGCCGCAGCCGCCAGGGTGTCCGCAACGGCAGCGGAGAACTGCGACAGGCCGGCGGCGAGGATAAGCGGCGCCGAAAGAAGTACCGAGACCGAGGCAACCACCTGGATCAGGCTGTTATCTGCGTATTGCCCGTCCAGAATTGGCACCAGGGGCAAGACCACGGCGACGAATGCCACGTAGACCGTGAGAGATACATATTGCGACCAGCGCGAGGCGTGGATCCGCGTCCAGGTATCAAAACTCTGGCCGAGATAGCGCGGCGTTTCGAAGCCCTGCACCACGATCAGGGTACCGGCCACCATGGTCACCATTTCCCAGCCGGAACGTTGCGGCATGGATGGCAGCACAAAGCGTCCGGTGTCCAGAAAGTCGCTGATGTCACGCAGGGCGAAGGCGGCCAACAGCACAGCGAGCACCAGGATGGTCACATACAGAGCCCACCGCTCCATCCGCTCCAACGGTCTCAAGCCACCCATGATGCCAATTGCAGTAATCACGCCGATCACCAGCGTGGTAAACAGGCTCTTGTTGAAGCCCGAATCCAGTCCGAAAGCCCCGAGCACGAAGGCGCTCAGGATATGAATGTAGAGGCACACGGACACAATATAAGCCAGGACCAGCGCCCCATCCGACAGTCGTTCGAGCGTGAGCGTCAGACGTTGACTGCCCGCTGCCAGCACCGGTTCAGCACACAGAATGTTATGGCGCACGACGGCACCGGTGTGAAAAGCGACAAAAGCCACCGCCAGCATCGCCCATAACGAATACGGCCCCACACTACTGGCCAGTACCGGTACGATGACCAGGAAGCCACTGCCGAAAATGGACGCCAGCGGTGTGCTCATGGCCGGCACGATGGCCAGCGTCGCCGGGCGGGGCACTAGGCCGGCCACTCCACCAGTCCCGCAAGAAAGAACTGGGCCGCCAGGCCGATGATCAGTGTGGCGGCAAAGGTGGTCACTACCACCGTGCCAAGACTTCTGCCCAATGGCGCGAATTCCGTCGCCGCCTGCTGGTACATGGGTACGACGATGCGCAGGTATACCGCTAGTGAAAGCACACTGTTGGCAATCGCCACCACCGCCAGCCAGGTGAACTGGGCATCGATGCCGGCGGCAAATAGCAGGAACTTGCCAACGAAGCCGGCGAGAGGCGGAATACCGACCAGCGACAGCAGGAAAACCACCATTGCGATTGCGGTCACCGGCTTTGCACGGCCCAGCCCACGGAACGCATCCAGCACACGGCCAGTTGCCGCGGTAACGGCAAAAGCGCCCAGGTTCATGGCCGCGTAGGCGGCAGCAAACAGGATAACCGATGTCAGCGCGAGTTTGCTTGAACCCACCGCGACGATGCCCAGCAGAAAGTAGCCGGACTGGGCAATCGAAGAATACGCCAACAGCCGGATGACGTTATCCTGCACCAGCGCGGCGAGATAGCCGTAGGTCATGGTCAGAACGGCCAGACCCGCGATGACGGCAGTCCAACCACTTTCCGGGGGCAGACCGCGAACCACCTGAGCAAGTGCGAACAGAGCCCCGATCTTGGGCACCACGGACAGGTAAGCCGCTATCGACAGCGGCCCGCCCTCGTAGGCATCTGGCGCCCAGAAATGAAACGGAACCAGCGATGCCTTGTAGCCAAGGCCGATAACGACAGCCACAAAGCCGATGATGACGGCCATAGGCATGGTATCCATGCCCGGCAGATCAGCAAGCAAGGTGGAGCCGGCGGCACCGAACCAGTAACTCAGACCGAAAATCATGATTGCACCGGTGACCGAGGCAAACACGAAGAATTTCATGGCGGCTTCGGTGGCCGGGTCGGTATCCGGGTAGGCAACCAAGGCGAAGGTGGCCAGGCCGGTCAACAGTGTGCCCAACACCAGGAACATCGTATCGCCCGCGCCGGCCAGAACCAGGGCGCCGAGGGTGGCAAAGCACAGCAGGCTGTAGACCGTACCCTCACGCGCGGTGCCTCGCACATCCACTCGCGCTAGTAGCATGGAGAGCACGGTGGCCGGCAACAGAATAAGCTTGGCCCAGACACTGAGTTCGTCAATCCGGAAGCTGCCGCCGAACACCGTTGTGTCCGCGCCAATCAGACGCAACGTCAGCCCCGTGGCAGCGAGCAGCCCGATGACCGAGACCACCAGCGCTATTCGCGGCCGGCGCAGCATTTCCGCAATCAGCGCGCCGACAGCCGTTAACAGTACGGCAATTTCCGGAATCAATAATGCAAGATCACGGGCCATTACAGCACCAGCGCCGATGTGGTCCGGTGAATGATGTCCAGCACCCAGGACGGTGCCACGCCGGTGGCAACCGTGAGTACCAGCAGTGGCGCCACGGCAAGCCATTCCCGTACACTGAGATCGGGCATGGCCTGCCAGCGCTGTCTGGGCTCGCCCAGAAAGGTTTCGCGCAACGCCTTGAGAAAGGTGCCAGCGATGATGGCAATGCCCAGAATCACAACAACCGCTACGGGCGCGCTACCCAAGGTGGCGAGAAATATCTGGAACTCAGCCGGAAAGTGCGCCAGCCCCGGCAGGCCCAGGGACGCAAAGGCCGCCAATATAAATGACCAGCCAAGCATCGGGACCGTCTTGAGCAGACCGCCGAACTCACCCATTTCACGGGTATGGGCGCGGTCCTGAATCATGCCCACCAGCAAGAACAGGGCGCCGGTAACCAGACCGTGACTGAACATCTGCAACACGGCACCATCCAGCGCGACGGCACGCACCGAGGAGTCCAGAGTCAGTGCGGCCACGGCGACGCCGACGATCACATAGCCCATGTGATTAACTGAGGTGTAGGCAACCAGGCGCTTGAGGTCGCTCTGAGCCAGGGCGGCAAAAGCCCCGTAGAGCGCGCTGACGACACCAAAGATCAGAACAACGACCCCCGCTTCACGGAAAGCATCGGGGGTCATTTGCAGGGCAAAGCGGACCAATCCGTAAGTGCCGAACTTCAGCATGATGCCGGCCAGGATGACACTGCCGACGGTCGGCGCCTGAACATGAGCGGCAGGCAACCAGGTATGCAGCGGCACCGCGGGGATCTTTACCGCAAAGGTGATCAGCATAGCGACCAATGCCCACATAGCCGCCGCCCCTTCCAGTGGCGGATTCTCGATCCAGGCTCGCATGTCGAAGGTCGGTTCAGAGCTGCCGAGGTAAAGCCCCAGGATGGCGAGCAACAGCGGCAGGCTGCCCAGCAGCGTGTAAATAAAGAACATCAGGGCTGCACGCTGCCGCTCCTCGTGTCCCCACCCGGCGATCATGAAGTACATCGACACCAGGGAAACTTCGAAGAAGACGTAGAACAAAATCCCATCGAGAGCGGTGAAGGTACCGACTGCCGCAGTCTCCAGAAGCAGGGCCAGGGCCACGTAGGCGCGCGGACGTTCACGAAGCGACGAAGCGTAGATGAACGCAACCAGGAAAAGCACGGCACTCAGTAGCACCAACGGCAGGCTGATGCCGTCGACCCCCACCCGGTAGGCGGCGCCAATGGCCGGGATCCATTCCAGCTCCTCGACCTGGGAAAAGCCTACGCCGCTGACACCCCGCAGCCACATGGCAACGGCAAAGGCCAGTGTCAGGGAGGCGGTGGCGATGCCGATGCCGTGCACGGTCTGTGCCGTCGGTCGTGGCAGGGCCAGGATCAGGACGGCGCCCGCCAGGGGCAGGAACAAGGTGATGGAAACGAGTGGTAACATGAATATCGGATTCCCTTTAGAAACTAGAAACGCAGCTAGAAACGCAGCAACGTCACAAGCAGCACGACCAGTCCCACGGCCGTAACCGAGACACTGACGGCCAGCTCACGATGGATCAGACCACTTTGCAGCGCGCGGGCGCGATCCCCCAAAGCCCGCACACCTGCCACCAGGGCGAAGATCAGGCCATCGATGCGGCGCTCGTCGCTGGCGCGCGCCAGCCGCGCCACCGCGAGCCCGGCCTGGCCGACATTGAGGACGGCTGCATACAGGCGACCTTCCAGCCACTCACACCCCCGGGCAACGGCCATTGCTGGCCTCCCGACCCAGACCGTAAGCCCGCCGCCAACGGCAAGTCCGCGTCGTGCCCACGGGTAGACCGGCCCTAGCAGGCGGGGAGCCGGCACGAGCCAGCCCAGGCCCAGCCCACTCGCGGCAGCAAGGAGCCCAAGCAGCACGGCCACTGTGCCTGCGGTGACGGCGGGCAGATCAAGAACTGCCTCGATGGGGCCGAAGGCCAGGCCGAGGGTAGTGGCAGGGACCACCAAACCCCAAATGCCCACGCGCATCCAGGCACTACCAGCAACCGGTCGGGTTTCGCCGGAGCCTCGCCACAGCAGGCGCAAGGCCCGGGCCATATAGCCGCCGGTCAGCAGGGTACCGGCCAGCGCCAGGGGGCCGAGCCAGGCGGCGCCCTGCGCAGACAGGGCGGCGGCGATTACCGCGTCCTTGGAGAAGAACCCGCTCAGTGGCGGAATACCGGCCAGTGCCAGCGCCGCCAACGCAAAGCCGGCAAAAGCCCAGGGTCTGGCGCGGCCAACGCCCTC
Organism: Marinobacter sp. DSM 26671; assembly: GCF_900112835.1. Lineage (NCBI taxonomy): Bacteria > Pseudomonadati > Pseudomonadota > Gammaproteobacteria > Pseudomonadales > Marinobacteraceae > Marinobacter > Marinobacter sp. DSM 26671. The sequence continues at coordinate 24,389 of NZ_FONF01000006.1, forward strand.
CAACTGATCGAAACTGGTACCCCCGCGGGCATGCTGGAAGTCGCCGGCGGCAAGAAACAGGGTGCTCTTGATGGCGGCATGGGCGAGCAAATGCAACAGGGCAGCCAGCGGAACCCCGGCGCCGACCGCGACCAGCATCAGGCCATATTGACTGGCAGTGGAAGCCGCGAGCAGGCGTTTGAGATCACGCTCGGCAAGTGCAATAACCCCGGCTGCCACCGTGGTAACGCCGCCGACAAGTCCGACGACGAGCAACACCTCGGGTGTCAGCAGCGGGGCCGAACGGATCAGCAGGATGGCACCCGCCGCCACCAGCGTGGCCGAGTGCAGCAGCGCCGAGACCGGTGTCGGCCCCGCCATCGCGCGCATAAGCCAGTCCTGCAAGGGGACCTGGGCCGACTTACCCATGGCGGCCAGTAGCAACAAAAGCCCCGCGGCGGTCGAGGCACTGCCGCCGGCCTCCAGGGAGGCGGCAATCTCGCCGGTACCGGCCGACCCAATCAGCATAAATACCGCCACGTACAAACCCAGATCGGCGCTACGAGTGTAGAGGAAAGCGCGACCGGCGGCATCCGCGGCCTCGGGTCGCTGGAACCAGAAGCCAATCAGCAGGTAACTGCACAAACCGATCAATTCCCAGGCCGCCAGCAACAGAACCCAGTCGCCGGACAGCACCAGCGCCTGCATGGCAGCCAGGAACAGGGACATTACGGCGTAGAAGCGGCACAGGCCGGACTCCCGCTTCATATAACCAACTGCATAAATCAGCACGAACGTGCCCACGGTGGCCACCGCCACCGCCAGCAGCGCCGTCAGCGGTCCGGCGACCAGTCGAAGTGGCATTTCCGGCAGACCGGGCAGAAGCAGGGTTTCGGCCTGACCGCCGGCGACCCGGGCCAGGAGCCAGAGACTTCCTGCCAGGCTGAGCGTTGCGCCGGCCAGGGCCAGCGCAGGTCCGCCCCGACGCAGTATCAGCACGGCCAAGGCGGCGAGCAGGGGTGGCAGTACCGGCAGCACTACGGTACTCATCCTTTAAGGTCCCCCGCTTCTTCCATCTCTACCGAGCCCCTGGCCCGGAAGCGTGCGATCGCGACGCCGAAGCCGACCGCCATTTCAACCGCCATGACCGTCATTACCACCAGCGCGAACATCTGGCCGGAGTAGCTTTCGGGGTGCAGAAAACGCCAGAAGGCGACCAAGTTCACCAACGCGCCTGCAAGAATCAGCTCCACCCCCATCATGATCATAACCAGATTGGTCTGGGACAACGCGCCATAAACACCAATACCGAACAGGATTGCACCGGTTACAAGCGCCACGATCAGGACGAGAGTCATTCCGTATCCTCCTTGTCAGCACTATTGGCCGTCGTTTGCACCGGTATCGCCACCGCCGTGGCCGCGATCATTGCGGTCAGGATAGTAACGCCGGCGGTTTCGAAGATCAGCATGGAGCGACCCAGCAATTCCATGCCCAGCGCCCGTGTCTGCATCGCCGCATCCGGCGCCTCGGCCGTTACAGGTCCCCAATCGGCCCAAAACGCGACCACTATCGCAACACCGGCAGCGACCACGCCAGCGCCAATTGAAAAGCGCTTCTGGTGGGTCATATCCATGCCCCCCATCCCGCCCGGGTCCATCATGAACATCACCATGAAAATGGCCATGATGCTCATCTCCGTCGCCATCATCATGATCTGCAGCACGCCCAGGAATTCGGTCTGCATCGCCAGGAACATGCAGCCGACGGCAGTCTGAGAAAACAACAGCGCCAGCGCGGAACGCACCATGGACGAGGTGCGAAACACCACCACGCCGAAGCCGATGGCGGCCAGCCCGAAAACGGCAACAAAAAAAGCCTGAGCGTACATTATGGAACCACCAGAACCAGTAAACCGACAACAATGATATTGAGCAGTGCCAGGGGAATCCCCAGGGTCCAGCACCACCGCATCAGATCCGCCTCGCGAATGCGCGGCAGATAGCGACCGGCCAGGAGCATCGACACGGCCACGGCCAGGGTCTTGATCAGGCTCCAGGCCCAGGGAGGCAGCAGCGGCCCATGCCAGCCGCCGAGGTAGAACACCGTGGTCGCGGAAGCCAGCGTGATCACCAGCGTCAGCCTGGCCAGGCGCAACACCGCCAGGCGCACGCCGGTGTATTCCGCGTCCACACCCCCGCCCAGTTCCCCGGGTGCGGTTGGCAGATCAAAAGGCGCACGAAACGCCAGCGCCATGGCGGCAATGAAAAACAGCACGAAACCAAGCGGCTGATAGACAATGTTCCACAAGCCGTCTTGGGAGACCACGATCACCGTGGTCACCAGGGATTCGGCGCGCATCGCCACCGCAGTGATGGGCATGACAATAAGCATGGCGTAGGCGATGAGCTGGCCAAGGAATCGCCAGCCGCCGATCATGGCGTAGGCGCCATTCGGGCCCCAGCCGGCCATGATCAGCGCCACCAGCACATAGGCAAGCGCCGCGTTGATGAACAGCGCACCGGTAGCCAGATCCGCGATCACCAGGGTCGGCGCCAGAGGCAGAACCGCCGCGCCAAGCACCGCGACGATCAGCAGTAGCACCGGCGCCGTCTCGAAAAAGACCCGGTCCGGCGTGCGCGGTACAATGGATTCACGACCGAGGTGCGCCAGGCCGCTGAGTAGGGGCGCGGCCGGACGCAGGCGGCCCGTTGTCGTCCAGCCCTCGACCACGGCGAGCAGCCAGACGCTACCAAGCAACGCAAGCAACACGAAGACGAAGTTCACGAGATCACCTCCCAGGGCGAAAGGTCAAGTGATCCGACCGCCACCAGTGCGTCGCCCAGTTCCCGGCCCTCGACAAGCTTTGCGACCAGGCCGATATGGTGACTGCAGGCGGTGTCCAACCTGTAGGATTTCACCTGGCCGTGTTCCAGAATCAGGCTCAGTTGAGCCTCGCCGCGCGGGGTTTCCACGGTGGCCTCACCGGTGCCTGATCCACGCCCGATGTTTCGCAAAACAGGTAGCCCCGGCTCCCCGGTTGCCTTGATGTAGTCGAGGCTCGTGATGATTTCGTCCAGGCGCTGCCACAGGCGCGCCCAGGCATCTCCGGCGTCGTCAGCAGCGCGCGCCACGGGGCCACTCAGGCCCGCAGTGCCCGATGGCAGTACGCCGATCCCCTTCAATCGCGATTTGAGCAAAGGCGTTCGCCCAAGACGAGCCGCCAATGCCTGCAGAGCGGGCGTCAGTTCCACAAGCCGTTTTCCACTGGCGCGGCGGATCTCCAGTTGCAGGGTTGCGGCACGATCCGTCAACCAGGCGAAGCCGAGCTGGCGCCCCGTTTGCGCCAGCCAACCCAGGTGACTGGCGATGCGCTCACATTCAAGCGCCACAGCCCGGGCCTGATCGGTTGCCGAATCGTTCTCCAGACCAGCCGCCCGCTCGATTGCCAGGCAGGCCAGCAGTCGGTAGCTCACGCTGGCCAGTGGCATGGCCGACGCCAGGCGCTCGATAAAGGTCTCGGCGTCGATCTCCTTGCCTTCTTCACTATCATTGATCATGCCCACCAAGGATGTGGCCTGTCCTTCTGTTACGCCGTCACCGTCAAGAGTCAGCGTCAACTTGAGCCCACCAGGCAGACCGGGGAAAACCGGACCGAACGGCACCTCCATCCAGTCCATCGCCAACCCGTCGGCGCTACGAGGCAGGTCCTTGGTCACTTCAATCATGGACATGAATCCCGAGGCGCCGTGGTCATGCCCACCATGATCATGACCACTATGACCGTGACCTACATGATCATGGCCACTATGACCGTGACCTACATGATCATGGCCACCATGTTCGTGGCTATCATGACCGTGCTCACTGTGATGGTGGCCACTGTGATCATGCCCAGAACCTTTCTCCTCCGCGTCGCCGTCGGACTCATCGTGCTGGTGCTTGTGTCCGTGATCATGATGGTTTTCGTGCGAGTGCTGATGACCCTCGTGCTGCTCATGATCGTGCTCATGCGAATCATGATGGTCATGGCAGTGACCATGATGGTGTTCGTGTTCATGGTGTTCGTGCTGCTGCGCATGATCATGATGCTGGTGTTCGTGCTCATGATGCTGGTGTTCGTGCTCATGATGCTGGTGTTCGTGCTCATGGTGCCGGTGCTCGCGATGATCGTGCCCATGGTCATGCTCGGGGGCCGGCTCCCCTGCCTCCCGGGCGACCAGGTCCATGCCACACTTGGGGCAACTACCCGGCTCGTTCTGGACAACTTCCGGGTGCATGGGGCAGACATACTCGATTCTGGCGTGCAGAACAGGGGCGTCGAAATCCTCGGGGGAGTCTGAGAATGCGCCCTTGGCCAGCGCGCGCTTCAACCAGTCAACCGCGTCGATCAGACCGGCTTGCGAAACACCCGCGGAAAAATCAGGGTCCGGTAGCGTTGACGGCGTCTGTCCGCCCAAAATGACAATGGCTCGCGGCCTCGGCATCTGCGCATAGAGCACCGCCACGGCCTCGTTCATTTTCTCTGAAAGCTCGCCGATAATCAGGAGCATGCTCGCATCGCGAGGTGTCGCGGTGATGCGCATACCTGCCGCTGTCACATCCAGGCCATGGGACAGTGCCACTTCAGGCCCCGGGACGATCAGGCAGCTCAGGTTGCCCGCGAGGGCCCGGGAAACCCACTTCTGAAGTACCGTGAACCGCTCCTGCCACTGGCGCGCGCCCGTAATGGTCATTGTCGGGTCAGAAGTCATTGCCGCCTCAATGCCCCCTGACTCCAGCCGTAGAGCAAACCAAGAAAGAGAATGGCAAGGAACACCCCCATGTCATACAAAGCAACCAGCCCTACTTCCCTGTATACAACTGCCCAGGGGTACATAAATGCCATTTCCATGTCGAAGGCCAGAAAGAGCAGCGCGTAGCCGTAGTACCGTGCGTGATAGCGGCCCCAGACCGGGTCCCGTGACAACACTCCGGAACTCGCTGGCACGTCCTTGCCCGGCTCCCGACGCGTCGGGCCCATGGCACGGGCAATCCCAAACAGGGCCAAAACCGTAGCTGCGATGCCAAGCACCAAGGCAAGCAGCAGACCGTACTGCTCCAAAATACTCATCATCCAATCCTCAAGTCGCGCAACGGAGTCTGCACTCCGATAGCGTTCTCCAGAGACAAGATCAATATGCCCTTAACTCGCTTCTTGGTTCCGCATGGGCGAACCGTACTTCCCGAGCAAACAGAGGCTAAAAACTCACCCTCAGATATCCTTACTCCAGTCCATGATGCTTCCCTTCATATACCTTGACGTTCCTTATCTTGCCTCCCTCATTGAGCAATTCGAAATCATTTCCAGACAAAGGCTTTATCTTGTTACAGGAATAGTCGCGACCATAGACAGATGTGCAAAATTTACCGTCTTTGACCTCCCATCTTCCGATATAGTGGGTAAGGTTTCCCTGCTGTTCGCGATATTTGGTCATTCCATAGATCGAACCATCAGGATCATAGTACTCATGAAAAGTTCGAGTGCGAAAATTGTCCTGAGCATCTCGGAATTCCATTTGCACCGTGTTTCCGACGACAACATCTGCGACATCTCCGCCAGAAAGAACTTCTTCAGCGTGCAAAAATGGCGCTTGCAAAAAAGTCAAAAATACGAAGAGTTTAAAATTTATTGCTTTCATCTGGTTATCTCCCAGTTTCTTTCAATTATTGTGATCACACGAACAACAGCCTTAAGTCGTATCGTAGGATTGTGAAGAAAGCTCAATGTATCAATTGCATTACAACAGTCCACTTATTTTCCACTCCGCTCAACTGGCCAGTCACTAAAAGCGATGAAGTAGAGCAAAACCAGATTGACGATGGGGATAAGTATCAAGACCCCCATCCAACCCGGATAGCCCGTGCGCTGGCAAATACGCCAGGCCGGGATGACGACTACGATGGCAATCACCAGCATCCACAGCCAGTGCCCGGCCCACATGGTGTTGCCAAACATGTTTTCCCCCATCGTGATACTGCCCTCCATGTTGAATTCCGATTACTGGTGACCGTGAGCATGGGATTCCTCGTGGCCGTTTTTTTCGGCTGCTGCAGCCCTTTTCAGGAAAAGCTGCCCGGATACCGCGATCACGATCATCGTGACAACCGCCACGCCAATGACAAACGGGTCGGTATTCAGTTTGACCCAGACAAAGCCGCCCAGCACGAGCAAATCCAGACCGATGGCCGTTGCCGGCACCCACGCCCTGGCCTTCACATCGTCGCGCAGGTAGCGAAGCACGCCCCAATGGATGGCAATGTCCATAACCAGGTAGAACACGATACCCAGGGCGGCAATCCGGGAGAGGTCAAAGAAGGCTGTCAGAGCCAGCCCCAGGACCACAGTGTAGACCAGCGTGTGCTTCTGGATGCTGCCCGGCATACCAAAATGACGGTGAGGGACCAGTTTCATTTCAGTCAGCATGGCAAGCATGCGCGAGACAGCAAAAATGCTGGCCAGAATGCCACCCGCGGTGGCCGTCATGGCAATGGCGACCGTGAACCAGAGGCCATAATCCCCCAGCGCCGGACGCGCGGCAGCCGCAAGGGAGTAATCCTGGGTCTTGATGATTTCCGCCAGGGACAGGTTGCTGGCCACGGCAAAACCGACCAGGGTGTAGATCACCACGCAGGCCGCGATGGAAATAATGATTGCTCGCCCCACATTCCGCTTAGGATCTATGACTTCGGAACCACTGTTAGTGATAGTGGTGAAGCCTTTGAAGGCAAGTATTCCAAGTGCCGTCGCACCCAGGAAATTGCCTGCGGTTCCGGCCTCGCCCGGGCTTGAGAAATCCACCGCCAGGCTGTCGGCAATCCAGACGCCCACCAGCCCGAAAACCAGTATACCGCCGATTTTCAGAAACCCGATAAAGGAAGCCACGCCCTGAATCATCCGGTTACCGAGCAGATTGGTCAGAAACGCCGCCAGGATCAGCGACACACCCAGAATGGACACCATGCGACCACTTTCATCACCACCGAACAGTTGCATGGTGTAGGAACCGAAAGTACGCGCGAGGAAGCTCTGGGCGATCACCATCGAGAAATACATCAGCAAGGCGTTGAACGCGGTCGGCAGCCGATTGCCATAGGCTTTGTAAAGGTACATGCCAATGCCCCCGGCTGACGGCCAGGCATTGGAAATCTTGACGTAGGAATAAGAACTGAAGCTGACGATCACCGCGGCCGCCAGAAACGCCAACGGGAAAAGAACCCCCGTCATCTGCGCCATTTGCCCGGTAAGGGCAAAGATACCGGCGCCGATCATGACGCCGGTACCCAGCATAACGGTTCCCGTGAGGGTGAGACTGCCTTCCTTGTAGCGAGTAGTTCTGTCCTGCTCCGTGCTCATCTAACCTCCAGCTATTTTCGTTTCATGGGCGGGATCTTTGAACAGCAAAACGGATCAAGTTTGGCATTGGCACGTACGTTATCATCTGTAAACCGGTACCACGCCAGTTTCCGTTTAGTCCACCACCCCCCCTTCAACCGACCGCCATGTGCTTCAATCGCCTCCAGCAACTCATCGGTGGACCAATGGGTTCCATCGAAGGTGACTTGCAGTTGGTTATTTGCCTTGCGTTCGGCAAAATCTACACAGGGATGATGGTTGAGTTCGTGAATAAAATCAAACCATTCGCCCTCTTCAATACCTTCAACGGCAAGTTTTCGGCGCAGCAGAAACTGCTCTTGGTTCGATGCTTTGTGTGCTTTAGTCATGGGAGAAACCTCTTAGCCTTATCATCTCCCCTCTATGACAACATGCGGACCTGAACTGCGACTGAAAATCAGTGAGGGCTTTCGATGAAATTGATGTACATCATAAAATAGAGCCAGGGCAACCCCTGGCTCCTTATTCATTCCGATCAGAACGAGATGCGGGCACCGACGACTGCGAACCAGTCTTCTGTGCCACCGCCTTCGGCTTTAGCGAGATCTGCGGTATCACCGTACTTGCGCTCATGCACCACGCCCACGTAAGGCGAGAATGCGCGATCGATCAGGTCATAGCGTAACCGGAGCCCAGTTTCGGTGGAAACCAAGCCTTTGCCCACGCCAATTTCCTCATCCTCGCTGAATGCTACCGTCGCATCCAGGGTTGCAGACAGGATCCAGTAATTGGTGAAAAGCAGCTCGTATTCCGCGTCGATTTCGGCAGACGTATCACCATCCTTGCTGGCATACAGGTTGGCATCGACTTCAAACCATTGTGGGGCAAGCCCAGCGACACCCAGCACGGCATAAGTGCGATCCGGCCCTTCAGGGGTGTCGAAGCGAACACCCGCTTTGGCGTCGAAGAACTTGGAGATGGGGATCTGGCCGACCAACTGGTTTTCCAGTGTTTCGTAGGCCTGTTCCTCTATCTCGTATTCCCCGGTTGTGAGCAGCCGGACTTTGAACTCGTCGGTGCCATAGAAGGCATCCGCATTCCAGACGCCCAGTTCCTCATCATCATCGCTGTATCGGTACTCAAACTCCTCAAATTGAACACCCCAGGCTGTGAGCGGTTGTTTACGAGCGGTGGTATCGGAAATCATTTCCTGAGCTATCACCGTCGTTGAGAAACCAATAGAGGCAAGGAAACTGACTGCGGCAAGTGATCGAATACAGCTCATGCCTCACCTCCATCTTCAGCAACAACGCCTGTCTTGGCCTGCGTGGACTCAGGGCCACCCTCAACAATCACCTTGCGGAACATCCCGGCAGCCGCATGGTAAGAAAGATGGCAATGGAACGCCCATTGGCCTGGCTCGTCAACCTCGGTTTCCATGTACACCGTAGTGCCCGGGTTCACGCTAACGGTGTGTTTGATCGGGTTCCACTGACCTGCGCCAACATCAAGGATGGACCACATACCGTGCAGGTGCATGGGATGAGTCATCATGGTTTCGTTCACAAACTTGAAACGGACCCGTTCACCATATTTGAGACGAATGGGATCCGCGTCTTCGTATTTAACACCGTTGATACTCCACGTGTAGCGCTCCATATTGCCGGTCAAACGAAGCTCGATCTCCCGAGTCGGTTCGCGGTCTTCGTACAACGGGTCCTGAGCCTTCAGATCAGCATAGGACAGGAACTTGCCACCATTGGCCGCCGTCGGCACAAGGCCACTGCCCTTGGCATAGAAGGGATCGCTGGGACCGCCTTTTCCCATCGCCATGGAACCATGGTCCATGCCGGACATGTCAGAGTGATCCATTCCTTTCATGTTGGAGTGATCCATTCCTTTCATATTCGAATGGTCCATGCTGCCCATGTTTGAGTGGTCCATTCCGGACACACCTTCTGAGCTGCCCATATCCATGTTTCCATGATCCATGCCTGCCATGCTGCCATGGTCCATACCGGGCATACCGCCCATATCCGCCATGGTCAGTCGGGCAGCTTCACGCAGTTGCGGCACGGCCGCTTCCATACCCTCTTCGGGGGCCAGTGTTGCCCTCGCATAACCGGAACGCCCCATGGATTCGGCGAAGATTGTGTAAGCCTGCTCGTCCTTCGGGCGTACTATCACGTCGTAGGTTTCCGCCACACCGATCCGGAATTCATCGACACTGACCGGCTGAACGTTGTTGCCATCGGCCTGAACGACTGTCATATCCAGACCGGGAATCCGGATATCAAAATAGGTCATCGCCGAGGAGTTGATGAAGCGCAGCCGGATGCGTTCGCCGGGCTCAAAGATTCCGGTCCAGTTTTGGTCCGGTCCTTTACCGTTGATCAGGCCCGTAAAGCCCTGCAGATCCTCAACGTCCGCTTTCATCATGCGCATATCGCCCCATGCCATCCGATCTCGGACAGTATTCATCAGACCGTTTCGGACACGTCCGAGAAAAACTCGCCCACGGTTTGCTGCTCACGGTTGTAATAGTCCGGCATCATTTTCAGGTTGCGCATGATGCGGTCACCGGAATGTGGGTGTTTATCGGTCAGCTGCACTACGTATTCACGATCGTAGCGGAACGGTTCACGGCCTTCGGGCTCAATGACAATGGCGCCATAGGCTCCGTCTGGTTCCTGAAAACCAGAGTGGCTGTGGAACCAGTAAGTGCCTGCCTGCTGGATAGGAAATTCATAGGTGAATGTTTCACCCGGCTTGATACCTGGAAAACTGATACCGGGTACACCATCCTGGTCGAAGGGAAGAATCAGGCCGTGCCAGTGGATCGAGGTCATCTCGTCCAGGTTGTTGGTCACGTTGATTTTGACGTTTTCACCTTCCTTGAAGCGCATCACCGGTCCAGGAGATGCGCCGTTGTAGCCTATACCTTCTTTCACAAAATCGCCGGTATCAATTTTAACCCGGTCAACCGTAAGGTCGTACTCACCGGCCATAACCATGGCCGGCATCAGCAGGGTCAAAAGCCCTGTCAAAAGGCGTATCTTCATCTGTTTTATTCCCAACTGCACTTCATTGGAGTTAGGCTGGAAAGCCTTCACCAGCCCTTGCAATCGTGCGGCGCTCAGCACACTGTATTATTCGAAATTTACGTCACCGTACATTCCTGACTGGTAATGGCCCGGCACGTTACAGGCAAATTCGATATTGCCTTTATCAGAGAACTTCCAGACAACTTCCTTGCTCTGCCCGGGTTCCAGTAAGACGCTGTTGGGATCGTCGTGTTTCATGGAATGACCATTGCCCATATCCATGTTCATCATGTCGTGGTTCAGCTTGCCGCCCTGAATCACGCCATGCTCAACCATCATCATCATTTCTTTTTGATGGCTCTCGTGCATGGCGGGGGTGCCAATGTTGAACTCATGGACAAGACTGCCCTTATTCTCCACCACAAATCTCACGGTTTCACCAGGCTTCACAGTTATTTCTTCCGGCTCATAGTAGTTGTCGTACATTTCCACGGTGATGGTGCGAGCAACCTCGGAGGCCTTGCCGGGCTCTCCGCTGCTAGCCCCGTGCCCGCCACCGTGGGCTCCTGCTGCAAAAGCACCCGCTGACATTGAAAAGGCCACACCCGCTACCAACAACTTTGATACATTCATACCATCTTCTCCTGTGAAATCGTTCAGCAACAATTAATTGTATTTTCAGGACACTTGATCAATGTCCAGAATCGTTACATAAGATCGCTTACCAACCTGAATTCTTACTGAAAATTCAAAAAAATTTATTTAGGCTGAATTCAGGACTACTAAAGACATTACGTTGAATTCACAGTCGCCGCTCAGCAAAAAGGAAAAAAAATGCGTTTACTACTGGTTGAAGACGATCAGATGCTCTCAAACAGCCTTTTGCATCAACTTGAAAAATCGGGGTTCAGCGTGGACCCTGCGTATACGGCAAAAGAAGCAATAACTCTGGGTGAACAGGAAGATTATCGGGTCAGCATCTTGGATCTGGGGCTGCCCGACGGCAACGGTTTAGATGTTTTAAAAAAGTGGCGCGCAAAGAACATTGCCTTTCCCGTACTAATCCTGACAGCGCGAGATGACTGGCATGATAAAGTGGCTGGACTAAAGGCAGGGGCAGACGACTACCTCGCAAAACCTTTCCAGACCGAAGAGTTAATTGCACGGCTGAATGCTATTGTTCGCAGGAGCGAAGGGAGAACACATTCATTGGTTAAGGCAGGCCGCTTTGTGCTGGATGAAAATCGTCAATGCTTGTCGGTGGACGATGGAACTGAACATCCACTTACCGGCACAGAGTTTCGTCTTCTGCGCTGCCTGATGAGTAAGCCGGGCCATGTCTTTTCAAAAGACCAACTGCTAGAGCAGCTTTACAGTCTCGAAGATAGCCCAAGCGCGAACGTTATCGAGGCATATATTCGGAGGCTGCGAAGACTGGTGGGAAATTCCACAATCTCAACCCGACGTGGCCAAGGCTATATGTTCAATGACAACGTTTAAGAAACCTGCCTCTGTAAAAGGCACCCTGCTTGTAATACTGCTGCCCGCAGGTGTTGCCTTGATGGCAATAGCCTGGTTTGCACATGGTGCTCTGCTCGAAAGAATGTCCCGTGAATTTGTCACGGACAGGCTGAAAGAGGAGGTTTCGTTTTTAGAGCATCAGATTCGGGACAGTGACGGAGCCTTCGACGGACTCAAGACGGGCGATTACTTTCAGCGCGTATTCCACCATGCTTTTGTTCAACACTCCGATTCCAGGACCATCATTTCGCCAGAATCATGGAAACCGCTACTATCGCCGCTCATCAAATCGGAAAAAGAGGGCACGATTCGGGTCGAAAATTCTGAAATAGCAGGGGCCCCAACGGACATATTGGCATATCGGAGTTCCTTCATCGCAAACGAAAAACCGTTTGTTGTTATCGTTGCAGAAGACCTCGGCGCATTGAAGAATAGCCAGGCAGAGCTACATGCATGGACGGCAATCGCATCTCTTTTACTTATCTCGCTATTGGTTTGTGCAATCTGGCTCGGCGTCAATTTGTCCATGCATTCTGTCACACGACTCAAGGCGTCACTGAAAAGACTCCAGGATGGGAGCGTCTCGCGTATAGATATGACTGCCCCCGAGGAGTTCCACCCTCTCGTCGAACAGTTGAACCAGCTGCTTGACTCACTTGATCAACGATTGGAGCGCTCGAGGAATGCGCTGGCAAACCTATCCCACAGCGTTAAAACTCCGATTGCGTCTGTCCAACAAATTCTCAGCGACACTTCTACGCCGCTAGATAGCGAGTTAAGGCAGCAAATAGCTGCGCGTCTCGGGGATATTGACAAACAACTTGAAGCTGAAATGCGCCGCAGCCGGTTTGCTGGGCCGCAGGTAGGAAAAAGCTGCTATCCAGTAGAAAAAGCACGGGACCTTCTGTGGATGATGGGAAGACTATACCCGGCAAAATCATTTGAGTTATCAAGTTCTCTCCCAGAGAATAGCCGTTGGCCAATTGTAGAATACGACCTATCTGAAATACTGGGGATCGTGCTGGACAATGCGGGGAAGTGGTCACATAGAGAGGTGGAGCTAATATTGGAACAATGCGGCCCCTCAAAACGAATTGTCGTGACAGACGATGGTCCCGGCGTTGAGGAAGCTGAATTGAGCAAGCTTGGTCAACGAGGATTAAGGCTGGACGAACAGACTCCGGGCCACGGGCTCGGCCTTGCAATCGTTCAAGACATTGTTAGCCGGTATGGCGCAAAGATTGTCTTTTCCAATCGCCCACGAGGTGGATTAAAGGTCACGATTGAATTTTGAATTCACGGAAGTTAAAGAGCGGGTTGTCGCGTCTGAAAACTCTGATAACTCTACCCTTAGCAAGAACCAACGCAGTCAAACAAGTACGATTTGCCACATAACCGCACTGGCCTGACGGTGGCAACCATTCAGCTGGACGATGCTTCACTCCTAGGAAGCGACAACGATTGACCGAAGGTCGGTGTTTCCAGTTTGCAGCCCAAAGAGGCTGAGAAGTTTATTGACCATTTTCGATTGCAGCAAGCTGACGTAGGCCTCAGAGTAGAGCAGGCGACGCCTGCTTGGCTGCGTACTATCTTTAACGTGATTTGGACGGGAAAGATCGACTATCCATGGCTATTAGCTTTTATGAAAAAGGGGAGCTGACCTCTGGCTTCCACGGTTGGCGAGTTGTTGCCACCATCCGAGGCAAACGCTATCAGAAGTATTTCTCTCTTAAGAGGCCGAACAACAGAATTACTCAAGAACTCTGGTACCAGTATCAAGAGACCAGGGCCAAGTACTATGAGGCCCGTTACATGGCCCGCTCCGCAGCACTTCAATATCTGGATTTCATTGGAAAAGACCATCCCTCAACCCTCCCCTGTCGCGGTGTTGGCTTCCAGGGCATCACGCTTGGCATCGGAAGCGGGAAAAGTGCTGCACAGGAAACCTGCTATTTCTCCGTAAACAAACGAGGAGCTGCTAACAAATTCTACATAGATGAGCGGGCATCTCTATCTCAGGCCTGGGAGCATGCCGTAAAACATTGGGGAGAAGTGTTCAATATCCGACCCAAAGACATAGCTAAAAAGCTCGAACAGGTTCCCAGTCCTGATCAGTTCAAATCGCTTCGAAAACAACTGAACAATCACGAGGGCTGCGACTATCAAGCCAGCGTCCTCCATCATGTTTACGCCGAACAACGTAGCCAGCTGGAAAAACATAAGGCTAAGGCAACCACCAGAGGAACGCTCAACGAGGATGATCTTCTGGCAATGTACGCGAACCTAGAGCGCCAGGTGTCAGAGTTTCGGAATTAGATCTATTCAGTGTCTTGGCCGAAGGACCGGCCCAGCGCGTCCGGTTTAGACGAAAAAACCCTGACCATTGGCTGTCGTCCTTCCACGACGCCAACAATTCTGTCATGTCCGATGAAAGCCCCTACCATGTAGACACCGGGGCCAAGCCGTTTGTAGGGCTCAAGAATCATCGTTCGCCAAGCTTCGATATCCAATAGAACCGACTTTAACTCTAGAACTAATCGTAGAATCCTGCGGTCCGCCACGCCGAGCCAATGAGAAAGCTCAATATTATCTTCTGTAACGATGCCGACGGTTTCCATTGACGCAAACGCTTGAAGGGTGGCGTAGTCATATTGTGTCGGCGACGAAACTCCGTCCTCAGCTCGCTAATCCCGTTCACGTGGATTTCCAACTAGTAAGGTCAGAAGGCAAATACCGTAACCTTTCCAAAGGCAATGCGGACAGTAACCGATGCTCATTGAGAGTGATGGAACACCTCTGACCCAAAACTGAATATTCGAACATTATTCTGATAATCCTGATTGACTAGGTCAAGATTGGGTCGATCAAAGGGTGCGAATTGTCACAAGCGGGGGTGGTGCCAAGTCTCTCCTTGGCGCGTCACACCACTGGGCAGGTGTCGCGTTTGCCTAGCATCCGTGCCGGCGTTGAGTCCCGGTCGTCCTGACCAGCTGACTCGGCCCCAACCCTATCATTGTCAATGCAGGATTCGTGTGAGATATATCTTAAAGCTGCGTAGGATCCTGAATTGGGCGTGGCGGCGACTGTCCGACCAGGGATGAGGAGGATTAACAATCAACCTGTTTCGCAAGGTAGGCTCTACCGACCTTCTTTGCATATCGAGTCTAATCTACCGACATATGCCTGAAGTCGTTAATTGAGAAAGACTCAGAAACAAGTTTAAACAATGAATCAGCCAACTGGTCATGCCGCTATAGCGTGGTCGGAAATTGACACAACAAATTATCCTGTGGTCGCAAAACGGACGTTCAGGCGGACAGACCAAAACTTTTTCTGGGAGAAATTCAATCTCTTTTAGGAATGTCCGCAGTAACGGGTAGAACCCAGCTGATCACCAACTGAGTGAAGACTGCGACTACGGAGTTTCCTGCGAGATCTCAGGAAACTCCGGATTCACAGTGCCCTGCTCCTCCGGCGTGACCCAAGAAAATGCGGAAGATCACCCCGGATCTATGTGAAGATATCGTTGATGAATAGACTCAAACGTCTTGCGAACCATTCTTTACCAACGGGATACGAAATGATCGTCAACGAATCCGGAGGCATCCCCAACCGCCTGTTTTTCCGTCTGTTCCAGACAGGAAACATCCTGCAACGCCAGGTTCAGAATGAAATGGGCATCAGCGCCGTGCAGTGGGCAGTACTGGGTGCATTATCTCGAGAAGGATTCGAAGATGGCACCTCATTCAACCAACTGAAAGAGTACCTCTACGTCAGTCGCCAAAACCTCGATGGCGTGCTCAAACGAATGGAACGAGACGGGCATGTTGTTCGGATACCGGATCCCCAGGATCGCCGAGCTCGACTCGTGGTTCTTACCGAATCTGGCCGCACTTTCTGGAATCGACTTCAGGACACTATTGCCGAATTTTACAGACAGGCCATGCAGGGGATGAGTTTTGATGACGGCGTCAGCCTGCTTCACCTTCTGAAAAAGCTTCAGCATGAACTCATCGACATATCCCTGGAATCGAACATCCCAGGGGAATGATCGTGACTAGCTAACGCCCTCTCCAAAAATCAGCAACGGCAATCAGGCCGGCTCAAACCGCTCCTGTAGCCACGCCTTGATCTCGTCAGACTCATACAGCCAACGATCACTGCCATCCTCCTGATGAATCTTCAGGCAGGGCACCTTGATTTGGCCGCCGCCGGCTTCCAGCGCCGCACGATGTTCCGGGTCATGCTGGGCGTCGCGGGTTTCAATGTTCAGACCGAGCCGTGCGATTTCCTTTCTTACCTTGATGCAGAACGGGCAGGCCTTGAACTGGTACAGGGCGAGATTTTTGCTGGCCTCGTCGGCGCGGGCTTGCTCTTCAGCACTGCGGGTCACGCTTTCAGGCGTGCTGAGCTTTTCACTGAGCAGCATGAAGGGCGTCAGTACCAGACGCAGGGTGCGAAAAAAATAGCGAATAATAACTCTCATGAGTAAGACTCAAACTCCGGGTTTCTTGGTAAAAGTCGGCCTGAACGATGTCGGCATTCAGGATTGATTTGCGTACTTGATAGCGGTGTACGAGGATATCATTTCAACAGATGAAGTGTTCAGAGTAACGGGGGCAGACCCCTCATTGATGGAGAATCCGATGTCTGAGTCCGGCACCAAATCTCTGCGCAAACCCCTGCGATTCTGGGGTTGGGGCTATGCGGATGAGGATCTGCATCCCGAAGAACACGCCATGATCGAGACCGTTACGAAAATGTTGGTGCCGGAAGGCCTGGTGGAGATTGAGCCACCAAAGGTTGAAGACTTTGACCTCCCAGCATCCCGGTTGCTTTCTGTTCCCGAGCATCTCTCAGACATCATTTCCACTACGAACTACGACCGCCTGGTGCACAGCTACGGGAAGTCCTACGCCGACATGGCCAGGATGCTGATGCGGAAAGTGCCCAACCCGCCCGATGCCGTCGCCTTTCCCAAGACGGAAGACGATATCCAGCAACTGTTTCGCTATGCGGCCGAAGACAATATTGCACTGATCCCGTTCGGTGGCGGCACCAGTGTCTGCGGCGGCGTTGAGCCCGATGTTGGCGACACCTACCAGGCGACGATCAGTGTCGATATGGAAAACCTGAACCAGATTCTGGAGATTGATCCTATCAGTCGTCGCGCCCGGATCCAGGCAGGAATCAAAGGCCCGGATCTCGAGCGGCAACTGAAGCAACATGGTTTGACACTGCGCCATTACCCACAGAGCTTTCCGTTCGTGAGTCTGGGCGGCATGCTGGCAACCCGCGCTGGCGGCCATTTTGCGACCGTATACACGCACATCGAAGACATGGTGGAAGCAACCCGGCTGGTCACGCCAAAAGGCATCATCGAGACCCGCGCTCTGCCCGGCTCAGGCGCGGGCCCTTCGGCAGACCGCATGATCTGTGGCTCAGAAGGTACGCTGGGGATCATTACCGAAGCCACCATGCGATTACAGCATCGACCAAAGTGGCGGGCCACGGCGTCCGTCCGCTTTGATCGCTTCATGAACGGTGTCGATGCTGTCAGACAGATCGCGCAATCGGGTTTATTCCCGTCGAATTGCCGTCTACTGGATGAGGCCGAAGTGGTGATCAACCGGATCGCTGACAAACCCTGCGCCATTCTGGTTCTTGGTTTCGAATCCGCAGATCATCCGCAAGACCAGAAAATCGAGCGGGCCGTCGCCATTGCCGAAGAACATGGCGGTGTTCTGCAAAAAGATGGCATTAGCTATAACCCGGATCATGCAGAAAAAGGGTCCAGCGAAGCCGAGTCCTGGAGAAATGCCTTTATCCGAATGCCCTACTGGCGCAATCGATTAACCGCCATGGGCATGATTGCCGACACCTTCGAAACCGCGATCACCTGGGACAGGTTCCCGAGCCTTTACAAGGCAGTAAGATCAACCATGGAGTCCGCGCTTCGCGAGATCACGCAACGACCATTTTCATTCTCCTGCCGCTTTACCCATGTTTACCCGGACGGGCCTGCGCCCTATTTCACGTTTTATTTCGTGGGCGACACTACCGGCGATCTGGGCAAAGCCCTGGAAAAGTGGAAACAGCTCAAGCGCATCTCCATGGAAGTGCTGGCCGAGCAGGGTGCGACCGTTACTCACCACCACGCGGTTGGCCGGGATCACCGGTATGGCTATGAACAGCAGACGTCACCGTTGTTTCGCCAGACCCTGGCTGCGGGCAAACACTTCCTGGATCCACAGGGTATTCTTAATCCCGGAGCCCTGATTGACCCGCAGGATAAAAACGTTGGCATTCGGGGTGTGTTATACGATTCGGACGATGCTCTCAGTCCTGATGAGCACCGCTAATCCTTCCCCGCACCCAGGCGGCCCTGAAAGTCTCCGAAGCAACCCCGGCCAGGAATCCGAAAAACGGATCGGCCCAGAAGGTGACCAGTGCCGTTATCCCGATCACTGGCCAACAGGAAGGTTTGGCGACCCAGAGACGCTTGGTCAGGCCAAGCTCGACAGCCGCCACCATTAGCAGGGCACCGAGACCGGCCGCGGGAACGGCGGCGATGAACGACAGACCGCCGGGCACGAATGCGATCAGGAGCAAACCGGTGCCCAACAGAACCGGCGCCAGGCCAGTCCTGGCGCCGAAGCGGTAATGAGCCGCCACACCACCCGCGCCGTGGCACATGGGCAGCGCACCGAACGGTACCAGGAAGAGATTGGCCAGGCCTGTTGTCACCGACAGACGTGCTGGCGAGACCCGGTGTGACTGATCCCCGAAATAATCCCCAACCACCAGGGCCGTCAGAACGATCGCGTTGGTGATGGTCAGCGCCAGTTGTGGCAGCACCAGGATGGAAAATCCCTGCTGCCAGTCATCCATTGAGGGCAGCTCCGGCATCGAGAAAATTGCCGGATCCACCGGTAGCGGCAGCCCGGGCGAGCCCAGCAACGCCCCGAGAACCATCGCCACGGCAAGCCCCAGTAATGCCGCAGGCCAACTGGGGAAAAGTTTCAGGGTGACGGCCAGCAACGCAAGGACCAGGAGCCCCAACGGCAAAGAGGTGGTCATCAATTCCAGGCTCATGCTGGCCAACAACAACCCCAGCCCCAACTGCAGGCCGCTCAACACCGAACCTGGCACCAGGCGTGCAGCCCGGTTGATCCACCCGGTTGAACCCAGAATCAGAAGAATCGCGCCGATCAGAACACCACTGGCAACAAGGCTCTGGGCGCTGACCTGGGTGGTAAGCAGAAGCGCGGCCACCGCTTTCATGGGTTGCACGGGTACTGGCAGGCGATAATAAAGCCCGGTGGCGATATAGAAGAGGGCAAATCCCAGCAGAACCGGTACCGGCGCCAGCCCGGCCACGCCAATGGCTCCGAGGCTCAGTGGCAACAGTGTACCAATGTCACCCAAAGCGCCGCTGAACTCTTTGACAGTTCTGTTTCCGATTGACCCCATGCAGGCCCCTGCTTGATCTGCCTGTTTATTATTTTTGCTCAGGCGTTGTACACAACGTTTCCAAGCTCACTGATATTATAACCACCCAATGCCTCCGCTCGCTGAACAAATCGTTCACTGCGAGCAAAACCCAGCAAACGCTGCATGGCCGGCTCGAAGTAATGGCGCCTGCGCATGGCCAGGTCAAAGTGCTCCTGCTGCAGGGGAATAAATGCCAGCCCCTGGCGCCTGGCAGCCGCTTCAATACCCACGCCCACATCCGCCTCCCCCTGGCGAATGGCCAGTGCCAGATCGTCCTCACTGAGCGAGGGATGGGCGGCCCAGGTAAGCTGACTGCCATCTATACGATGGCGGGCAAGCAGCCCCTGCAGCAGATGGCTGACACCGGCATCGGGCTGGCGGTGGGCAAGGCGAAGGCCTGGTCGGGCGATATCCTCAAGCCGCGTGAGTCCGTGAGGGTTGCCGGGCGCCAGGAGGAGCCCCTGCTGGCGCTTGGCCCAGCGAATCAGCACCAGGTCCCTCATGCCAGTCAAACCCAGGGTGGCCGGATCGTTGTATCGCTCACTCTCCGCGTGCCAGATGTGCATGCCAGCGACCATCGCGCGCCCGTCCACCAGGCGCTGAACCCCATCGCCGCTACCCTGGCACAACATGGCAAGCTCGGCGTTGCTCTCCTTTACCGCCCACTCCAGCAGCGGGTCCTGGCTACCCACTAGCACCGGCAGCGTTGGAGCACTGATCGCATCGTCACCTTCAAGGTGGTTCATCAACCACAAATCAATACGCTGGCGCGGGAACAATAGCTTTCCTGTGACCCGAACGCAGGGAATAACACCCTGGCTGACGAGATCATAGACCTTGCGTTCTTTCAGGCGCAGATACTCAGCAGCCTCGGCCGTAGTGAGGTAGGCGGGAAGGGGCATCAGAATCTCCGGAGGATCAAGTAAAGCATCAGGCTGTTTTTGACTGCATATTTTTCAGCAGGCTGTGCAAAGCGTAGTTAAAAACGCCACGATGCTCAACATTAAAGGAGACGCAGCTGTGGAAGAAAATGCGTTTTACGTGGCGCTGTCGCTACTGGTGAACCTCGACGCTTCGCTGTACCAGATCGTGGTGCTTTCGCTACAGGTTTCGCTTCTGGCGGTCCTGATAGCGGCGTTTTTGGGGTTTCCCCTGGGTGCGGCAGTTGCATTGTGGCAATTCCCCGGGCGCGGCGGTGTGGTTGTTGCGCTGAATGCCTTGATGGGGTTGCCTCCGGTTGTGGCCGGGCTCGGCGTTTACCTGCTGTTATCGCGGGCCGGACCTCTGGGTGAACTGGGCCTTCTGTTCACGCCCAGCGCCATGGTGATTGCGCAGGTGATACTGGTATTGCCCATTCTCGCCGCGCTCTCGCGCCAGAAAGTGGAGGAGTTACTGGGTGAGTACCGGGAACAGTTCGTATCGCTGGGCATGTCCCGGGCGCGGATGATGCCCACCCTGTTGTGGGACGCCCGCTTTGCCTTGCTGACTGTTCTGCTCGCAGGGTTCGGCCGGGCCAGCGCAGAAGTGGGCGCTGTCATGATGGTAGGCGGCAATATTGATGGCGTGACCCGGGTCATGACCACGGCCATTGTGCTGGAGACAAGCAAGGGTGCCCTGCCCCTGGCGTTGGGCCTGGGCATTGTCCTTCTGACACTGGTCATGGTGATCAACGCCACGGCCTACATTTTGAGTGAAACGGCTAAAAGGCGCATGGGATGACTTCACTGAACGTGCCCGTTAACAACCCGATCGAACTCAGTGCACCGCCGTCGCTGCAATTCGAGAGCGTCGAGTTCAACCCTTTCGGCCACCGGCTTTTTGGCCCCTGTTCGTTCAAGCTTGACGGACCCGGCCCCACGCTGGTGATGGGCCCCAATGGCGCCGGCAAAAGCCTCATGCTGCGACTGGCGCACGGACTGCTCACACCGACGGAGGGCGCCGTGAGCTGGTCAGGCGCCAGCGCGCCCCGCCAGGCCATGGTTTTCCAGACGCCGATCCTTTTGCGCCGTTCGGCGCTGGCCAACCTCCGGCACGCACTGGCGGTCAACAATGTGCCACGCAAGTTGCGCACAGAGCTGGCTCTCGAAGCCCTGGCCCGGTTTGGCCTCTCCTCCTGCGCCGACACGCCTGCGCGGGTGCTGTCCGGCGGCGAGAAACAACGCCTGGCACTGGCACGTGCCTGGTCGCTTTCACCGGCAGTGTTGTTTCTGGATGAACCCACCTCCGCACTGGATCCTGCCGCGATTAAGGCCGTGGAACTCGCCGTACAGGAATTTCACAAGCAGGGTACACGCGTCGTAATGACCACCCACGATCTCCACCAGGCCCGGCGACTGGCCGGCGATGTCCTGTTTCTTTCGGAAGGCAAGGTACAGGAACACACACCAGCGGACATGTTTTTCCGTGCCCCGGTCTCGCGGCAGGCACAGGCCTATCTCAACGGCGAGCTCGTAGCCTGACCCACCAATAAGAAACCGCATCGGACCACCGATTTCTTGGTGAATGAATACCAAAAGGAGAAAACAAAATGAAAAAGACCCTTAACCTGGTTCTTGCAGCCGTCACTACCGTGGGCCTGGCCTTCAGCGCCCACGCCGAAGATTACATAACGCTGGCCTCGACAACCTCAACCGAGAACTCGGGCCTGTTTGATTCGATCCTGCCAAAGTTCGAGGACGCCACTGGCATCGAAGTGCGCGTTGTCGCCGTTGGTACCGGCCAGGCCTTCGAAATCGCCCGCCGTGGTGATGCCGACAGCCTTCTGGTGCACGACACCGCCGGCGAAAAACGTTTTGTGGAGAACGGCTACGCCACAGAGCGGGCCGACGTGATGTACAACGACTTTGTATTAATTGGCCCTGCCGATGATCCGGCCAACATCAGCGCAGCGAAAACCGCCGCTGAAGCGCTGTCTGCCATTGCCGAAGCAGAGGCACCGTTTGCCTCTCGTGGTGACGACAGTGGCACCAACCGTGCAGAACTTCGCCTGTGGGAAAGTGCCGGTGTTGAACCGGGCGGCAGCTGGTATCGCGAACTGGGCAGCGGCATGGGCCCGACCCTGAACACTGCCGCCGCCATGGATGCCTATGTGATGTCAGACCGCGCAACCTGGGTCGCGTTTGAAAACCGCCAGAACCTGAAGCTGCTCTTCGAAGGTGACAAAGTGCTGTTCAACCAGTACGGCAGCCTGCTGCTTTCTGAAGAGAAGCACCCGCACCTCAAGCATGAGATGGCCGCGAAATGGCACAACTGGCTAATCTCCGAAGAAGGTCAGCAAGCGATTGCCGACTTCAAGGTGGATGGACAGCAACTGTTTTTCCCGAACGCCAAGTAATTCAGCAGGGCCAAGGGTCACTGGCCTCACCCTGTCTAACCCTGTATTACCTGAACCCCGGCGCTGCCGGGGTTTTTTATTGGTGTAAGGCAGCTGTTTTTCCCCAATGCCAAATAGGCTAATCTCTGGCAATCTCCGTAGATATTCCATTCCGCGGCATTCACGAAACGGCTACAACAAAAATGACGATTGATCCCATACTTCCCGATCCCAAAGATCCCCGACTGTCCCGGCCGGTGGAGGGTGTTGACGAAAACGGCGAGGCCAAATCGATCAGCGTGATCGAGGAACGCCCCCTGACGATCTACCTGAACAGTCAGGAAATCGTCACCGCCATGACCATTGGCGATCACCCGGAGTATCTGGCCCTTGGCTTCCTGTTGAACCAGGGCATGCTGAAAGAGAGCGATCAGGTCACCGGGATCGATTTCGACGAGGAACTTGAGGTCGCGGTGGTGCGCACGGCGGGCGTTACCGATGTTGAGGACAAGCTGGAGAAGAAAACCCGTACCTCCGGCTGCGCCGTGGGCACGGTCTTCGGCGACATGATGGCGGGCCTCGAAGGGCTGTCGCTACCGGACACCCCGGTACACACCAGCAGCTTTTACGATCTCTCCTATCAGATCAACCACACGCCCAGCCTGTACATGGAAACCGGCGCCATTCATGGCACCGCGCTTTGCCAGGGCCAGACAATCCTGGCCTACATGGAGGACGTTGGACGGCACAACGCGGTCGATAAAATTGCCGGCTGGATGCACCTGAACAACATTTCTGCGGCCGACAAGGTCCTCTACACCACCGGACGACTGACCTCGGAAATGGTGATCAAGACATCGCTGATGGGCATTCCCACGCTGATCAGCCGCTCGGGTTTCACCGCCTGGGGCGTTGATATCGCCCGGCAGGTCGGACTGACTCTGATCGGACGGATGCGAGGCAAGAAATTCACCTGCCTGAGCGGCCAGCATCGTCTGGTGTTCGATCAGGACTTGTCGCAGGTACCCGATGAAGACAAGAAGCTGCGTCGCAAAGGCGCTCAGAATGATTAATGGAGGCACTGCATGACTGATTGTGCAGTCATCCTGGCGGGCGGCCAGGCAAACCGCATGGGCGGCGGCGACAAAGGCCGGCTCATGCTCGGCGACCAGTCACTGATCCAGCGGGTAATTGAGCGGATCACGCCTCAGGTCGACGCCGTGGTGTTGAATGCCAACGGCGATTCAAGCCGGTTTGACGACCTGGGGTTGCCGGTAGTGGCCGATTCCATCGAGGGTTTTCCGGGGCCGCTGGCAGGCGTGCTCGCGGGCATGGACTGGGCCGCCGAACAGGGCCATGACTGGCTGATCAGCGTTGCGGCCGATACTCCGTCCTTTCCCAGGGATCTGGCTGTCAGGCTGGCTGAACATGACACCCCGGTGGTGCTGGCGGCCACGCCGGACCCCGAACGGGGCCGGCTGCCCCAGCCGACCTTCGGCCGCTGGCAGGTCGCTTTGCGGCATGATCTGCGAGCCGCCCTGAACGATGGCGTGCGCAAGATCCGCCAGTGGACACAGGCCCAGGGCGAAACCCTGGTAGTGTTCGACGAGGGCGACTTTTTCAACATCAATACGCCGGACGATCTGGCCTGGGCGGAGCAGAACCTGAAGTGAACGTCATCGGCATTGTAGGTTGGAAAAACTCCGGAAAGACCACCCTGGCCTCGGCCCTGATTCGTGAGCTCTCCAGCAGAGGGTTAACGGTGAATTCGATCAAGCATGCCCACCACATGGTGGATGTGGATCAGCCCGGAACAGACAGCTACAAGCACCGGGACGCCGGTGCCCGTGAGGTCATACTGGCCGGTGGTCAGCGCTTCGCGATCATGCACGAACTCCGGGGGGCAACAGAGCCAACGCTGGACGAATTACTGTCCCGGCTGGGCCCCTGCGACTGGGTGGTGGTGGAGGGTTTCAAGACCCACTCCCACGCCAAGATCGAGGTGCACCGGCGGGAGGGTTCGCGGTCACCGCTGTTCACCGAGGATCCGAGCATTGTTGCCGTGGCGTCGGACTACGCTGCCGAGTTCTCGGGACCCGTGTTCGACATCAACGATATCCCCGCCATCGCTGATTTTATTCTCAACCGTCAGCCAGCCTGAACAGCCCAACCAGGAGCCGAAGATCCATGAAACCGCTTCGCAACGACTGCTTTGCCCTACCCCCCGGCGTCAACTGGACCCCGGTTGAAGAGGCCCTTGAGCGTTTGCGTTCACGGTTACATCCTGTGGTGGAGATTGAGCGCGCCGTTCCCCTCTCCCAGGTAAACGGCCGCATCCTGGCAAACGATGTCCATGCGCCCCGGGCTCATCCCCCAAGCAACAATTCCGCCGTCGACGGCTATGCCCTGGCCGGACCGGTGACGGACGTGCCCTGCACCCTACCCCTGGTCGAAGGTCGCAGTGCCGCCGGTGAGCCATACACAGGCCAGGTGCCCGAAGGCCACGCAATCCGGATTCTGACCGGAGCGGTCATTCCAGCCGGCACAGATACCGTGGTTCTGGAAGAAGACTGCGATGTCGCGGATGGCCAGCTGCACCTGAACGGCACGCTAAAAGCAGGCGCCAATGCCCGCAAAGCCGGAGAAGACATAAAGGCAAAGGACAAGATCCTCACAACCGGAACCCGCCTGAGCCCGACCCAGATTTCGGTACTAGCCAGCGTGGGCGTGGAATCCGTCGACATCTATCAACGACTGCGAGTTGGTGTGCTGTCCACTGGTGATGAAGTGAAACCGGTCGGGGCAACTGTTACCGACTGGCAGATTTACGACGCCAACCGCCCTATGCTCAGCGCCCTGGTTTCGCAACTGGGCTACGAGCTCGTGGATCTAGGCCATGCGCTGGACCGGGCCGAAGAGGTGAAAGCAGCGCTTGAGCGCGGCGCGGAACACTGCGACCTGATCCTGACCAGCGGTGGCGTGTCTGCCGGCGACGAAGACCACGTGTCAAAAACACTGAAAGCCCATGGCGACATCAGCAACTGGCGCATCGCCATTAAACCCGGCCGGCCTCTGGCGCTCGCCATGTTCCAGGGCACGCCGGTCGTTGGGCTGCCGGGTAATCCGGTGGCCGCCTGGGTCTGTGCCCTGCGGTTTGGTGCTCCGGCCATGGCGTTGTTGGCAGGCGCGGAATGGTTTGAGCCACAGGCCTATGTGATGCCGGCCAATTTTTCCAAGAACAAAAAACCCGGGCGCAGCGAGATGCTGCGGGCACGGGTTCGGGATGGGCAGGTTGAGGTGTTCGGTTCGGAAGGCTCCGGCCGGGTGACCGGCCTGGCCTGGTCCGACGGACTGGTGGAACTGGATGAAAGCGCCCAGCAGATAGAGCCGGGCACCCCCGTGCGGTTTATTCCCTACGGCAGCTTCGGGCTGTAATCAGTCAACGCTGCCGTGCACCGCAAAGGCCTCCAGTGAAGCATCCTGCGGCCCCCGGGAACGGTAGGTTTCCTCGACACCCAGCTCGGTCAGCGTGCGGCTGACCATCAGCAAGGTGTTGTCCTCGAAGTCTTCACACATGTTGCGCATCTGATCGATTTCTGCACAGGCCACCGGATAGGCAGCATCAATACTCGGCGCGCCATAATGGTCAACAAATGTCTGGGCGAGGGTTCGTCGCACCTGCTCCAGTTCCGGCTCGGTGATATTGCATACACCCACGAAACTGGCGCGGCCGCCAGACTCAATGCTGTACCAGCCATTAGTGAACGCCTGGCGGGCTTTCCCTTTCAGGTCTGCTTCGGTCCAGTTGGAAAACTCGAAGCCACCGGAGATCGCCCATTCGCCGCTGGGCGCAGGCTTTTCAAATACGTTCTCGTCCGATATATCCAATTGCAGGGTTCGGGCCAGCTTCATACGTGCTCCGCGAATTCAATCAAGCTCAATGTCTCGGTCATCACATCCTGACGCAACAGCATCCGGCCTTTCTCATCCAGGCCAACAAAAAGTCCGGGCCGGGGCCGTTCGATTGTCTTGCCCAACGTGTCACAGCGGGGCCGCCATTCGTTGTGCACCCGCTCGAAGCCACTGTCCATAAAGTAGGTCAGCCACAACAGCGTGTGTTTGGACCAGCTTTCCAACAGGGCCATGGGCGTGATTTCAACGCAGCCTTCTTCGTACAGACAGGTTTCGTTCGGATTTTCTCCCGGCTCGTCGGTCATCGGGATAAAGGGCACCTCAACGCCAATGACCAACCAGTTAGGATGCGCTTTCGGATCAGACACGTCCGCAGCAAACCGGACGCTTCCGCAGACAGCTCCGTTGACCTTGATGCGGTCGGGCCATACAAAGTGTACGGGGACTTCGGGCGGGGCCAGAGCACCCAGACTCTCGGCCAGACCTATCTGGGCGACATAGACCGCCTGAATGGCCTCTTCCAGGGGTGTTTCCGGCGCCAGCACCAGGGCCGCACGCAGGCTGTCGCCTTGCTCGGAGTAGAACACCGTGCCGGAGTCAACGCCCGCAATGGCCCGGCTCACGGCCTTGTCAAAAGGGTCGGTGTGCCTGGGTACCACCTCCCCGGTCAGTAACGGTGGGAACTGGGGTGTATCGATCATTGGATGGCCCGGGCGTAGACGTCAGAGGCAACAATTTCATCGGCGATGCGCTGGAACGCTTGCGCCTGGGGACTATCCGGCTTGGATACCACAATCGGCACTCCGCCATCCGATCCCACCCGGATATCGAGATCCAGCGGAATCTCTCCCAGGAACGGCGAACCGAGTTTCTCGGCTTCCGCCCGCGCGCCACCGTGTCCGAACGGATGGTGCTCTTTGCCGCAGCCATCGCAGATAAACGAGGCCATGTTTTCAATCAACCCGAACAGCGGCACATCCATCCGCTTGAACATATCAATACCCTTGCGGGCATCCATCAGGGCGATGTCCTGGGGCGTCGAGACGATAACCGCTCCTGCAACAAAGAACTTCTGGCTCAGGGTCATCTGGACATCGCCCGTGCCCGGCGGCAGATCCACCAGCAGCACATCCAGCCGTCCCCATTCCACCTGGTTCATCATCTGTTGCAAGGCGCCCATCAGCATCGGCCCGCGCCAGACGATGGCTTCGTCTTCCGGGGCCATCAGGCCCAGGGACATCAGCGTTACGCCGTGGTTTCTCAGCGGCAGGATGGTGCTTCCATCCGGGCTGGACGGCCGACCGGAAACCCCCAGCATGCGGGGCTGGCTCGGGCCGTAGACGTCGGCGTCCAGCAGGCCGACCTTGAGACCTTTCGAGGCCAGGGCAACCGCCAGGTTGGACGACACGGTGGATTTGCCAACGCCACCCTTGCCCGAGGCGATGGCGATGATCCGATCAACGCCCCTGGGGTTTTTGTCCTGAGGCTGGGGAGCGTCGGTTCCGATCAGGTTCGGTTTTTTTCCTACTTCGGTGTACTCAACCATGATGTGTCCTGTTGTTTTTAGCTGTCCAGATAATCATCACTGGTGCGGACCCTGGGGCGTTCACCGGCCGCCATGGGTGCGTTGTCACCATGGAACTGGGATTTGACCCGACAGTCGTCGCACATCTTGATCAGCTGCACGTTATCAGAGTTCTTGTACATCCAGTGCTGGTTTTCCAGTTTCTCGACGATCCGGTTAATGGTGCTGGCAACGCCGAACGGGGTTCCGCACTTGATGCATTCGAATGGCTCCTCACCGTGCAATGCCCGGGCACTCAGCGCCGCCTTGGACACATCCAGCTGGGGCTTCAGGGTGATGGCGGTCTCAGGGCAGGTACTCTCGCAGATACCACACTGGACACAGGCGTTTTCCGTGAACTGGACCTCGGGGCGATCCGGGTGGTCACCAAGGGCGCCCGTCGGGCAGAGTGATACACAGGCAAGGCAGAGCGTGCATTTATCGGAATCAATTTCGATCGCACCGTATGGCGCGCCTACAGGGAGCGGAATCGGCTCTTCGATCTTGTCCGACATCGCAGCCACTGTCACCCGTGTGATATCCCGGCGACCGCCAACCAGCAGAACCGGATCGCTCACTCGCCCGGCATTGTCACCCGCATCGCAGAGTTCGATGGCGGAAATGACCCGCACCCGGCTCGGCGAGTTGTGGGTGCCTTTGAGCATGGCCTGGGCCAGTTCCACTTCCGCAGTCACCGCCCGGCGATCCAGCTCATTGTCCGCAAGGATCAGAACCTCGGCGTAGCCGGCGCCGAACGCCGCCATGATTTCAGCGTGCCCAATCCGGTCGACATGCTCGAGCCCCATCGGGATCAGATCATCCGCGAGGCCATTATCGTAGCGGGCCAGGTTGGCAATGGCCTCTGTGCCAGCCTCCAGGGTATGGAACACCAGGCGTGGCGATTCGTGAGTATGCTCGCGATAGACCTTGGCCATCACTTCAACAGCCTTGGTGATCGCCTCGAATGGCGTCTCATTCATGGTCACCGCAGAGGTGGGACAAACGGCGGCGCAGGAGCCACAGCCGGCGCAAATGTCCGAATCGATCTGAATATGGTCGCCAAAGGAGAAAATGGCTTCCGTCGGGCATACATCCAGGCAACGGGTACAACCGGGCTTGTTGGCCCGGGAGTGCGCGCAGAGCGACTCTTCGAGCCTGAAGTACACGGTTTTTTCGAACTCACCCACCATTTCCCTGGCCGTCAGGGCAATGCGCTCCAGCTCGCCGGTCTTCTTCGGGTCGGCCCAGAAGTAACCGTTGCGCTTCTCGTGGCTGGGAAATGCCGGGGCACCGCCACGCAGATCGATGAACACGTCGCATTCGCTGCGGGCGGTGGGCTTGGCTGCCTCATAATCCAGCTCACCGCGACCGGCCGGATGCAGGGGTTGCAGGTGCGCAAATTCCAGCTTGAAATTGCCCAGTGCGCCGTAGGCGCCCGTCAACTGCCCTTTGGCCACGTCGTAGGCAGCAGATGGCAGCTGGATCGGGCCGGCATCATTAACAATGCAGGTCACGCCCAGTTCGTCCTGCACCAGTCCGGCCATCCTTATGGCCTGTTCGGTGGGACCCACAATGCAGCACACGCCGCTGGACTGGATGGTTTTTGCCGGCGCCATTGGTGCCGGCAGCTGGGCAGCGGCAACCAGGGCGGCCTGCTTGGCGTGCAACCGTTCGGGCTTCGCGTCGGGGGCACTCCAGCCGGCGCGATCCCGGATATCAATGGATTGGAGCGGCGCTGAGTGCTGGGTCTCGGCGTAAACGTCCTCCGCAAGGCGCTCGAAAAAAGCCGCCTGCTGGCCACAGGCAATAAGCACGTCACTGCTGGCGCCCAGGTGCTCGGCGGCAATACTCATTTCGTTGCCGCACAGTTGATCCACTGCGATGACCTGATCCGCGGCCGCGGCTTTGCGCAGGGCCTCTGAATCGAAGGTCTGTGATTTGTCGCAGCTACATAGTAATAGGGTCTTGGATGCCGTCATCAGGAGTTTGACTCTTTCGTTGTTTTTATACGTGTACGCTTCCGTATCGCTTTTCGAGCATGCCACAGGCATTATCTTTTGGACAATTGGATAATCGTTTGTGCCCTGCTATTTTTACGCTATTACAAAAAATGAGAAGCACCATGAGTAGTCGTACAGATCAATGGCAACGCGAATTGAAGGTCGGCGCCGTCGTTCGCCGGTCTCCGGGGGTCACTCGTTGGGCAAAGGTTATCTGGAAGCCTGTTGCCGTCATACCGGGGGCGCCTGAGGCGTTCTGGAAAGAAATGGTTCGCGAGGGCGACGTGGTCGATTACCACGCGGGCACGGTTACGATGGAGCTGTTCCGGGCCGATGTTGAAGGCTATCTGGTCTCCCTGAACATGGCTGCCCCTTCGGTCTGGATCATCCTGGACAAAGATGTAACGAGCCAGTCGCCGTCCGGGTGGGTTGTCAGCACCGTCACAGCCAGCGCCCATGAGGCTCTGGATGCCCTCGACAGTGGCGAAAGCATTGTCGAGGCGGTTCCTATTCCTGAATCCCTTGCAGCCTGGATAAAAGAGTTTATCGATATGCACTATATCGAGGAGCCGTTCAAAAAACGTCGTCGCGACGAAGTCCGCGTGGATGGCGTTGAGGACGCCAAGGGCGACCCGCGCATACGTCAGGAAAGTGACGTTTTTCGTGCTCCCTCGAACATCAAAAAGCCGAGAATTCAGTGATGGCCGAATCACGTCTTCAGCGCTGGGCTCGCAAGAAGGCCGAAGCCGCCAAGCGCCCGGAACCATCCCCTCCTCCGGTTATCGAGGCTGAGCCAGCCCCGGAGGAGCAGGAACTGGCAATCAATGAAGCATTGCCGGAACACGAGCTGCTAGAGAAGTATGGCCTGCCTGACCCGGAAAACATTGAGCTGGGTACGGACATCACCGGTTTCATGCGCAAGGAAATTCCGGAGTTCCTCCGCCGCAAGGCCCTGAGGGGACTCTGGAAATCCAACCCGGTACTGGCCGTTCTGGACGGCCTCAATGATTACGATGAGGACTACACACTGGCCTCGACGGCCGGACAGACAGTGAAAACTTTATACAAGGTTGGAGAGGGGCTCGTCGACAAAGCCAGGAAAGCCGCTGACGTCGTGGAAGACCAGTCTATAGAGCAGGTGCGATTGTCGACGGATGAGTCTGATTCGACAATTACCCAGGAGCCGGAGCCCGATGACACCCTTGAGCCTGAGGACATGGCAACGCCGACGGAACCTCCCGAACAACAGCTGGCCCAACAAGAAACCAGCCAACCGGAAGAACAGCCGGAACCAAGATTCCGCCCCCGGATGCGTTTTGACTATTAGCAGAATGCATTTCAGCTATTAGCGAATCGATGGCGGGTTAGGCCACTATTCAGAAATCTGTACTAGAATAGTGTGACAGACCGCAAATAATAATTAGAAGGAACATGAGTTGAGCAACACTGCGGAAATCCAGTGCCCGCGTTCCGTCTCCGAAGAGGATCGTGCCAGGGCCCAGATCTATCAACTGCTGGGCGTCCTGCTAGTGGACCCACCCTCCAGTGAACTGTTGCAGGGATTGGCGTCTTTGCAGGGCGACGAGACACCTTTGGGTTCAGCCTGCAAAAATTTGGCTGCTCTCGCCGAACGTACCAACCCCTACGATGCCGAGCGGGAATTCAACAACCTGTTTGTTGGCCTCGGGCGTGGTGAACTACTCCCCTACGCCAGTTATTACCTTACCGGCTTCCTGAACGAGAAACCCCTGGCAGAACTCCGAACCGACCTTCGGACCAGGGGCATCAAAGCCCGCAGTGACGTGAAAGAACCAGAGGACCATATCGGCACTCTGTGTGAAATCATGGCGGGCATTATCACCGGCGGGTTTCCATGCGACAGCGGACTGCCGTCGCAAAAAGCATTTTTTGATGCCCACCTGGCAAAGTGGGCAGCCTTGTTTTTTACCGACTTGGAAGAAGCGCAAAGCGCCATTTTTTACGCACCAGTGGGTTCGCTCGGTCGAGCCTTCATGGCGGTAGAAGCCGACGCCTTTGCAATTCAGTAACCGGGATCTCAA
Organism: Marinobacter sp. DSM 26671; assembly: GCF_900112835.1. NCBI lineage: Bacteria > Pseudomonadati > Pseudomonadota > Gammaproteobacteria > Pseudomonadales > Marinobacteraceae > Marinobacter > Marinobacter sp. DSM 26671. Next base: position 56,651 of record NZ_FONF01000006.1, read on the forward strand.
GGTCCCATAAACCCAGGGGGAGGTGTCCAATGGACAACCCGAAGCGTGAAAACAGCCGTCGCCGTTTCCTGCAAATGGCCGCTGCTGCAGCACCGGCTGCGGTGGCAATGACGGTTGCACCGAACGCCGCAGCGGAGGTCGTCAGACAAGACGCGCCGAAAAGCCGCGGTTTACGTGATACCGAACACACACGTAAGTATTTCGAATCGGCTCGCTTTTAACGGGGATTTGAGTTGATCGAGGTTGCGAAAGGCCCTTGAGAGATTCAGCTTTCCGAAAAAACGAGAATAATAAAGAGAGAGGTAAACGACATGTTAAGGAAGAAGACCAACGGGGTAGCGAAAAGCTCCCGTGCAGGCTCTTTGCTTTCTTCTCTCGCTGCCAAGACTCTGGACCGTCGTCAGTTCCTGACAACGTCTGGCGTGGCAGTGGGTGGTCTGGCCGCACTGTCGCTGTCATCGGGACGGGTTGAAGCTGCGGCCCCAACGACCGGGGGTGGCGAAGTCGTCGTCAAAAAATCCGTTTGTACGCACTGTTCGGTAGGCTGCACGGTCGAGGCTGAAGTGCAGAATGGAACATGGATCGGGCAGGAACCAGGCTGGGACAGCCCCTTCAATCTGGGTGCTCACTGCGCCAAAGGCGCTTCCGTACGGGAGCATGCCCACGGCGAGCGTCGTCTCAAGTCGCCCATGAAAATGGTCAACGGCCAGTGGCAGAAGATTTCCTGGGATACCGCCATCAACGAAATCGGCGACAAGATGCTCGAAATTCGTGAGCAAAGCGGTCCCGATTCGGTCTACTGGCTGGGCAGCGCAAAGTTCAACAACGAGCAGGCCTACCTGTTCCGTAAGTTTGCGGCCTACTGGGGCACCAACAACGTGGACCACCAGGCTCGTATCTGCCACTCCACCACCGTCGCCGGCGTAGCCAATACCTGGGGCTACGGCGCAATGACCAATTCCTACAACGACATCCACAACTCCAAAGCCATCTTCATCATCGGGGGTAACCCTGCCGAAGCGCACCCGGTCTCGCTGTTACATGTGCTTAAGGCGAAGGAAGAGAATAACGCACCTCTCATCGTCTGCGATCCGCGTTTCACACGCACTGCCGCGCACGCCGATGAGTTCGTCCGTTTTCGTCCGGGCTCCGACGTTGCGCTGGTCTGGGGCATACTTTGGCACATTTTCGAAAACGGTTGGGAAGACAAAGAGTTCATCCGCACCCGGGTGTGGGGCATGGATGAGATTCGTGAGGAAGTAAAACGCTGGAATCCGGAAGAAGTCGAGCGTGTAACCGGCGCTCCGGGCGCTCAACTCGAGCGTGTGGCCCGCACTCTGGTCAACAACCGCCCGGGTACCGTTATTTGGTGCATGGGTGGTACCCAGCACACCAATGGTAACAACAACACCCGGGCCTACTGCATTCTCCAACTGGCACTGGGCAACATGGGCGTTGCTGGCGGTGGCACCAACATCTTCCGGGGGCACGACAACGTTCAGGGTGCTACCGACTTGGGCGTGCTCGCCGACACTCTGCCCGGCTATTATGGTCTGTCCGCTGGCGCCTGGGCCCACTGGTCAAGAGTCTGGGAAGAGGATCTGGACTACCTGAAAGGCCGCTTTGCCGTGTGGGACAAGAACGGCAAATCCAAAGCCATGATGAACGAGAAAGGCATTCCGGTATCCCGATGGATTGACGGTGTCCTGGAAGCCAAAGAGAACCTGGAGCAGCCAGACAACACCCGGGCCATGGTGCTGTGGGGCCACGCGCCCAACTCCCAGACCCGTATGACGGAAATGAAGGAAGCGATGGAAAAGCTCGACCTGTTGGTTGTAGTGGATCCCTTCCCGACCGTTTCTGCCGTACTCCACGATCGCAAAGAGGGTGCCTACCTGCTGCCCACGACCACCCAGTTCGAAACCTACGGCTCGGTAACCGCGTCGAACCGTTCTCTGCAGTGGCGAGAAAAAGTAGTAGAGCCGCTGTTCGACTCCAAGGTCGATCATGAAATCATGAAGCTGTTTGCGGACAAGTTCGGCTTCACCGATCGCATGTTCCGCAACATTGCCATTGATGGAGACGAACCGTCGATTGAGGACATCACCCGCGAGTTCAACCGTGGCATGTGGACCATCGGCTACACCGGCCAGTCCCCTGAGCGCCTCAAGAAGCACATGAAATATCAGCACCACTTCGACAAGACTACGCTGCGTGCAGTCGGTGGACCTTGTGATGGTGATTTCTACGGCTTACCGTGGCCTTCATGGGGCACACCGGAGATGAACCATCCGGGCACTGCCAACCTGTACGACATGTCGTTGCCGGTTTCCGAAGGCGGCCTGACGTTCCGGGCCCGCTTCGGAGTCGAGCGTGATGGCGAAAGCCTGTTGGCAGATGGCGTCTACTCGAAGAACTCCGAGATCAAGGACGGCTACCCGGAATTCACCATGCAGATGCTAATGGATCTGGGCTGGGATGGCGATCTGACGGCTGAGGAGCGGGCCAGTATTGAAGCCGTGGCCGGCCCGGAAACCAACTGGAAGACAGACCTGTCTGGCGGCATTCAACGTGTGGCAATCAAGCACGAGTGCGCACCTTTCGGTAATGCCAAGGCCCGCACCGTGGTCTGGAACTTCCCGGATCCGATACCGCTGCATCGCGAACCGCTATATACCAACCGTCGTGATTTGGTTAAGGATTACCCGACATACGAAGACAAGACTTTCTGGCGGGTGCCTACCCTGTACGAGTCCATTCAGAAGAACGACTTCAGCAAGGAGTTCCCGATCATCCTTACCTCCGGCCGTCTGGTCGAATATGAGGGTGGTGGTGATGAGACTCGCTCAAACCCCTGGCTGGCTGAATTGCAACAGGAAATGTTCATCGAGGTTAACCCACGCGATGCCAACAACCTGAACATCCGTGACGGCAATGATGTCTGGGTTTCCGGCCCCGAAGGCGCGCGGATCAAGGTCAAGGCCATGGTGACCGAACGTGTCGGAGAGGGGGTGGCCTTCATGCCATTCCACTTTGGCGGGCACTATCAAGGCAAGGACCTGAGGGACAAGTATCCCAAGGGCGCAGACCCCATCGTTCTGGGCGAATCCACCAACACGGTTCAAACATACGGGTATGACTCGGTCACGCAGATGCAAGAGACCAAAGCCACCCTGTGTTCGATTATGCCGGCATAACAAGAGGTGTAAATCATGGCACTTGAGGGAAAAGCACGCGCAAAATTCCTGGTCGATGCCGAACGCTGCATCGAATGTAATGCTTGCGTAACGGCCTGTAAGAATGAGAATGAAGTCCCCTGGGGTATCAACCGCCGGCGCGTGGTGACCATCGGAGATGGTAAGCCTGGCGAACGCTCGATCTCGGTAGCTTGCATGCACTGTTCAGACGCGCCTTGTATGGCCGTTTGCCCTGTGGATGTCTTCTACCAGACCGAAGACGGTATCGTGTTGCACTCCAAGGATCTGTGTATTGGTTGTGGGTATTGTTTTTATGCCTGCCCCTTCGGTGCGCCTCAGTTCCCCCAGGCGGGCAACTTTGGCAGCCGGGGCAAGATGGACAAATGCACGTTCTGTGCAGGCGGCCCTGAAGAAGACAATTCAACAGCTGAGTTCACCAAGTACGGCCGCAACCGCATTGCCGAGGGCAAGCTGCCAATCTGTGCCGAAATGTGCTCGACCAAAGCGCTGCTGGCCGGTGATGGCAGCGAGGTGGCAGACATCTATCGCCAGCGTGTGGTGAGCCGTGGTTTCGGTTCCGGCGCCTGGGGATGGGGCACGGCCTATGGGAAGAAGGTCCCTTAAGCCCGCCATGAGTTTCGGGGCCCCCCGGGCCCCGCAAAACTCATGGCGGCAACGAACTCTTCTTCTTGATTCTTTTGGGGTGCTCGCATGAAGCGTAAGTTGTTAGGTGCTGTCGTCCTTGCACTGGCGACACTGGTGTTTAATCCTGTCTGGGCGCAAGAGGCCCCCGCGGTTGATCGCACGTCTACCGGGGGTGCTCAAACCCTGGAAGACATCCTGGCTCGTCAAAAACAGTTGGAAATTGACGAGTCTTTTCGCTCGGAAAACCTGGGTAATCCTGCCAATGCGGCACCGATCAGTGGTCGACTCGGCACCCTGGGAGGGCGCTCGGATTCCGACATCTATCGTGCCATTCGATACAACAAGATTGACCCCAGTACCCAGGCCCGGGGGCCTGCCGCTGACGTCCTGATCCAGGACGGAGGCATACCCTGGTACAAGTTACGAGAGGGGCCGGTCATCACTTACGGTGGCAGTGCAATCCTGGCTATCATTGCGCTACTGGCAGTGTTCTATTTTGTGCGCGGAAGAATCAAAATCACAGGCGGCCCTGCGGGCACCACGGTTGAACGATTCAAAGCCATCGAACGATTTGGTCACTGGCTGTTGGCGGGCTCGTTTGTCGCATTAGCTATAACGGGGTTAATCACCTTGATGGGTCGCAGTTTCCTCATTCCGGTTATGGGGCCCGAGGCCTTTGCCACTCTGGCTGCCGGCTCCAAATGGCTTCACAACAACATTGCGTGGGCCTTTATGTTGGGGCTGGTGATGACCTTCTTCATGTGGGTGGCGCACAACATCCCCAACAAGCTCGATTGGCAGTGGCTCAAAGTGGGCGGCGGCATCTTCACCAACGCCCATCCGTCAGCGAGGAAGTTCAACGCCGGTCAGAAAATTGTTTTCTGGACCGTGATGTTGCTGGGTTTTTCAGTCTCGTTGTCGGGCCTGTCATTGTTGTTTCCGTTTGAAATTCCAATGTTTGCCAAGACGTTTGGCGTCGTGAACACTGTTTTGGGAACGGATTTGCCGACAGTGCTGACGCCGCACGAAGAGATGCAGTATGCCAACATCTGGCACTCTATCGTGGCGTTCGTGATGATGCTGGCCATCATTGCCCACATCTACATCGGCTCGGTCGGCATGGAAGGTGCCTTCGACGCTATGGGTAACGGCCAGGTTGATCTCGAATGGGCTCGTCAACACCACGATCTGTGGGTCGCTGAGGTTGAAGCCAAACAAGGCAAAGGAGGTTCGTCGTGAAGGTAATGATTTCGGCTTTTATCGCGGCCCTGCTCATTGCCACGGCTGCACCAATGGTGCTGAACCAATTTGGCTGGTCGTCGGCGGAACAAACCAGCGCAGAGAGCGTTCGCCTTGACTGATCAGTCCGAGGTATACCAGATCGACGCCGTCGGTCTGGTATGTCCTCTCCCCATCCTGCGCTTCAAAAAACGGACCAAAGACCTGCCCGGCGGAACACTGGTCGATTTCCTGGCGGATGACCCCACCGGCCGAAAGGACCTTCAGGCCCTCTGTGATATCACCGGCCACCGGATTGAATGGACCAGAGAAGAAGAAGCTGGCGTCACTCGTTACCGCATTTCCCTGGCATAAAACGGCATCGAAATCGTCAATCTTTTCCTACACTTCACCACGCCCTCTTGGAAAATCAGGCGCCAACCCCCTATCTTAAATTAGGACTCCTAATAATTGGAATTCCGATGAGTTCAGACCCACTGTGGGAAATGATGATGCCTGAAAATGTCGAGGGACTGGCCCGGTCGATTCCTGGTGCTGCGGAAACCATGACCTTCTGGAGGCACGAGTGGCGGATCAAGTCAGCATCCGGTGTTGTGAAATGACTGAGTGGTACCGGCACTCCCAAACAGCGTGAAAACGGAGACATATGCTGGAATAGCGTGATCATTGATGTAACACGGGAACGTCAGATCCATAGCAAGCAAACCACCGTAAGCCTACCCTCATTTCTATTTAATACAGACTAAAAGGCCAAACAATGAGCGACAACAGTCGACCGGTAATTCTGACTGCCCGGCAAATAAGATTCCTGCAGGACCTGATCCTCGAAAAGCAGTACCAGCTTGCCGCTAAGCAGTCAGAGAATCAGCAGAGCACTGATTACAGTCAACTCAGCGAGCAGATGAGCCACACAACAGATCTGCTGATGCAGCTGACCGACGCATTGCCGGAAGATTGCGCAATTCCCCTCCAGGAAACTCCGGAAATCCCTGCGAGCACCTGCCCCTAGTGACCACCTCGTGGATGCTTGCGGGCTTCCAGGTTACCCAGCGACAATTTCACGTCTCGATCCGAAATTTCTGGAAGATCGTCAAAATCCGAAACTCGCGGAAATTTCGAATCGATCACAGTCGCCAGCGTATCGTCGATGCACAGGGTGTCTGCCACGGCCTGATGACAACCGGGCATCAGGATTGCCCTGATCTCGCCGATTTCTCTTGTTCCCGTCTCAACGTCTCCGGAGCGACTGGCGCTGATCACGGTGAGCTTTTCGGCCCAATCCACAGCGCGGCCATCAACAGGTTTCGCCTCAATCCGCTCACAGGCTGTCAGGGTTGCTTCAAGCAACGTTCGGAAGTTAGCTGATTCAGCCAGCCGCTCGGCCTTTTCGCGAGCACTGCGATCTTCGTCAGGCACCAATAGTATGTAGGGCGTATTATCAACAAAGACACCCCAGTAGTCGGCCGCAATGGCTTCGGGTTTCGGGTAATAAACCCCAGCGGTCAGGGTCGAATGCTTTTTCCTTCTAGCCAGGAAGGCGCCTTTTTTTTCACAATCCAATTCTTTGCCTCGGTCTTTTCCGGTTTTCACTTCTTGCACGGGTCGTCCAGCAATGGCCATTGAACGATAGGCTCGAGCCCCATCGGTGGATCATTTCGTGGACGCAGAAATATGGTGATTGCAAGAAGGTTTTACAAATCCGCAGCCAGGCCTGTGCCTGCCGAGCGACATTTCCGCTCTTTTGGCAGCACATATGCGTCGTAATCTCTGGAATGATTCACGAATGACGCAATAATGATTAAGGAAGCATCGATCCCGGCCGATATAAAAAAAGATCGCAGTAATTTGCGTGCTCCAATAGTCCGTAAAGCTTATAGATTCTGGGGAATCAGCATGTCTATCAGAAAACTGTTCATCGTCTCGATTGCCGCTGTTCTGCTGGTCATCGCAATACTCGCAAGCGTTGTGATCGCTTTAAACACGCAGAAAACGATCACGGCAGATGTCGCTGAAAGGCAGAGTGATCTTGTCGAGGAGATCACCGGAATGCTCTCCATCACCGACGAGCTCATGTCAAAACGGGTGAAGAATTCGCTGAATCTGCTCATTGAACGCGGCCAGCAACTCGGAGCCGCCAGGATCCAGGGAACCGAACCGGTCGCAGGCAAACCCGTTCCGGCACTGTTTCTCGGCGACACCATGATCAACAACAACTTTGACCTGGTGGATGGCATAACCGGGATCATGGACGGCACAGCCACTCTATTCGTCAGGGATGGACAGGACTTTGTCAGGGTTTCCACAAACGTAAAGAAAGACGATGGATCCCGTGCCATCGGCACCAAACTGAATATGGCGGGCGCGGCCGGGCAGGCCATTAGCCGGGGCGAAGCCTACTTCGGACAGGTCGATATTCTCGGCAATCCCTACCTCACCGCTTACAGCCCTATCCGTAACGCCTCAAACCAGATTATCGGCATCTGGTATGTGGGCTATTCAGCGGACCTTGAAGAACTTGAAGCGGCCATCACCTCATCCAGCCTGCTGGAAAGAGGATTTCTCGCCCTGGTGGACGACAAGAATCGACTGCGCATGCACTCCAGCTCCATTGAGTCCGATCCACTGCAAAACCTGCTGGAATCTGAGCCGGAAGACTGGAACCTTGCACGTACTGCGTTCGATGCCTGGGGGTACCAGATTATCACCGGCTACTCGGAAGACGAAGTGGCAGCCATGGTTCGCAATCAGACCATCAAGACGGTCATGGCAATTCTGATCGGCGGACTGGTGCTGATCGGCTGCCTGAGTGCCCTGGCACAACTGGTTGTGGCTCGACCTCTCCAAAAAATGATCGATGCCATCAACGACATTGCCAGCGGCGAAGGCGACCTGACGGTGAGGTTCAATGCAACCGGCAAGAGCGAATTGGACGTCATGGCCCAAGGCTTCGATCGCTTGCTAGACCGGTTACAAACTACAATTTCAGAAACCAAAAGATCCTCGGAAAGCCTGCTTGAGGCCTCGTCGAGTCTAAGGGGCATAGCATCAGACTCCGCCACCGTCGTCTCGCAACAAACCGAGGAGACCGAGCAGGTTGCAACCGCCATGAATGAGATGACAGCAACCGCTCAAACTGTTGCCGAAAGCGCCTCCAGGGCTGAAAACATTGCCAAAGAGGCGGATGGTCTGGCCGAAAGTGGCCAATCGCTCATTGCCAAAACCACGGCGAAAATACAGAGCCAGCTCGACAACAACCAGAGCTCAGTGCAAACCAGTGCTTCGCTGAGAGCTGCATCGGATAACATCGGCAATATTCTTTCCGTCATAGAAAACATTTCGGAACAGACTAATCTCCTGGCGCTTAATGCAGCGATTGAGGCAGCGCGAGCCGGAGAACACGGCAGAGGTTTTGCGGTGGTGTCAGACGAAGTCAGAAACCTGGCCCGTCGGACCCAGGAGTCCATCAAAGAGATCCAGGACCAGATCAATCACCTGCAGGAAGGCGTTGCCGGTGTTACCGACGTTATTGAGGTGGGCAGTCAGCTAGCAACTGAAACCAACGACATGATCCGCGAAACCGGCAACGCGATCGAGGCACTGCGCGAGGGCGTTCGAACCATTCGGGACACCAACATTGAAATGGCAAGCGCCGCCGAGCAGCAGAGCCAGGTTTCTGAGGACATCAACCAGCGCCTTGAGCACATTCGGCAAATGGCTGGTAGCAGCCAGGAGAACGCCGCATCAACCAATGAGGCGGCAGAAACGTTGAAGCAACTAGCGGAAAAACTGAAGTCTCAATTGGACTCTTACAGGACCTGACCCAGTTTCCATACCCGGCAATCATTCTTAAATAACGAACGAATAGATCGGATATATATATTTTTGTTCACAGCAAAAGCCTCGGATACTACGCGTATTAAATACTCCTGATTCCGAGGCCCTCGCATGTTCGATGTTCAGGCGATCGAATCCTTGTTCTCACTGCTGGTACCGCTGCTTTTCGGTGCCGGAGCAGTCGCGACCGGATTGGCAACCAACCAGAGCAACCTTCTCGCACGGTCATTGACCTTCAAGCTTGCCTTTGTATCGGCTTTGGCCGCCGCAATCGGAAGTTGGTGGTGGCCGGTCGATGGCGTCTGGTTCAGTCACGCGCCTCTGGCCTCAATCATGTTGCTGCTTATCACTTTGCTGGGAATGGTGCTGGGACGCTTCTCGGAGAGGTATCTTGCGGGGGATCCCGGCCAGCGCCGATTTATGATCTGGCTTCAGGTGATCCTCGCCAGCGTGGCCATGATCGCCATCACCAATCATTTGCTGGTGTTCCTCGTCAGCTGGATTGCCATCAGCGTAAGCCTGCACCAGTTGCTGATGTTCTTTCCTGATCGCCCGCGCGCCGCCCTGGCGGCGCACAAAAAGTTCATTTTTGCCCGAATTGCGGAGCTCTGCCTGGCACTGGCGTTCCTCCTGCTTTATGTCCAGTACGACACGCCCTTTATTGATCGGATTCTGGTCCAGGTATCCGGTGCAACAGAGGTGCCCGCCGGCGCCCAGATCGCTGCGGTTTTGATGGCTGTGGCTGCTTTGCTCAAATGCGCACAGATGCCTTTCCACGGTTGGCTGATTCAGGTGGTGGAATCACCCACGCCGGTTTCCGCCCTGCTTCACGCCGGCGTTGTAAACCTTGGCGGTTTCCTGATGATTCTGATGGCACCGCTTATTTCAGAAGTAAGCGCAGCCCAGTGGCTTTTGCTGGCCGTGGCAGGCCCCACGGCGGTGTTTGCCAGCCTTGTTATGATGACCCGTATTTCCATCAAGGTAAGGCTGGCCTGGTCAACCTGCTCCCAGATGGGCTGGATGCTGGTTGAGTGCGCTCTGGGGCTGTACGAGCTGGCGCTCCTGCATCTGGTTGCGCATTCCGCTTACAAGGCACACACCTTCCTGAACGCCGGCAATACCGTTGAGTTGTCGATGAAAAAACGCCTGGTTGCCGTCAATGAGCCCGGGCCAAAACAGTGGCTGGCCGCTGCCGCCCTGGCGGGCCTGTTCATGCTGCCGACTGTTTTCCTGTCCAATGAGGCCGGCACGGCGCACATGTTTTCATGGATTGTGCCAGGCATCGCCCTGACGATTCTGCTCTCAGAGTTCCTGTCAGCCGGCGGCGGCGTTCTCACCGTTGCCCGTGGCCTGGTTATTGGTGCTGCCTTCTGGGCACTGTACTGGCTACAGAAAACCTTCTTCGGTTTGCTGCTTGCGCCACCGGAAAGCCAGGCAAGCCTGCTGGAAGTGGTTTTTGTCGCTGCCCTTATCGCAATACTGGTACGCGGCTACTACCAGATTCGCTACCACCGTTTCTCACCCGCAGGCGCCAGGCTTTACCGGTTCCTGTTCGCCGCGGGCTACCTCGATGAGTGGTCCACCCGTCTGACCCTGAAAATATGGCCTGCCAAACTGCCTGATGTCGTTCGGCCGCGAGCCGTGGTCAGCGTCTCTTCAACCTCTGGTTCCAGGGAGTCCGCATAATGTTAGCGTCGAGCCTTAATCCCACCACCGAAGCAACCACCCATACACCAGATTGGCAGGCGGCCGTCACCGATGCCTGCGCGCGAATCGCGCCCTCCTGGCCATTGGATCAGATGATCGCCGTGAATCCGTTCTGGGAAATGCGGGACCTGCCATTCACCAGGGTCGCTTCACGCATGGCGGCACTCAATGGCACCTGCTGCCAGAATCAGGCCGCGCTTGCCGGACAGGGCAACGGCCCGGCGGCCGCGGAGACCGCCAGCATGCCCGAACACTGGCAGAACCTGAGCGCCCAGCTGGATCGCAATCGCGACACCGCCCATCAGGTAGGCTGGCAGGATGAAGTTGTGCATCAGATAAGCCAGTTCTGCGGCGACTATTTCCAGCGTCTGGATGCCGGTGATTTCAAGGCGGATGCCCAGGACCTTTACCATAGCTGGCTGCAAATGACCCGGGCTGACCGCGGCATTGCCATTGTTATGGGAGAACCATCCCTGCCCTCCCAGTTTCAGGTGTTGCCGGATCAGCATGAAAAACTGATTACCGATGCCCTCGAAGCCCTGGCATCCCAACCGGACTATGCGCCAGATTATGCCCATGCGCTCCTCCTGGATATCAACGGCTGGTCATCCTGGGCCGCCTACTTGCGGTGGCAAGCGCGACTCAGTGGCCACGAGGAAGACCTGCTGCCGGGTCTACTGGCCATCCGACTGGCCTGGGAGCTCGCCATATGGCGGCACGTCCAACACGTTGGCGGGGCCATCTTTGCCGAACTGAAACAACGCTGGCTCAAACAGTGGGATGGCTGGCCAGAGATGCTCCAGACCCACGAGCAATCTCAAACCACAGGTTGGCGCCAGCAAACAGAGGCTGAGTCGGCCTACCAGTCACAGATGGCTGAAAAGCTTCTTACCAGGCCTGAAAATCCCTCGTCGGACGATCAGCCGCTGAAGTTACAGGCGGCCTTCTGCATCGATGTTCGGTCGGAGGTCTATCGTCGTGCGCTGGAAGCCCAGAATCCAGCTATCCAGACCCTCGGGTTTGCCGGCTTCTTCGGCCTCCCGATCTCGTATCGACCCAAGGGCACCGGGTTTTGCCGGCCACAATTGCCGGGCTTGCTGGCGCCGGCGCTCGAGGTTACTGAGGCCGAACCCGCCGACAGCTTCAGCCGGCAATCATTAGCCAACCACTCCCACTGGTCACAGTTTTCCAACGCCGGCCCGGCGAGCTTCAGCTTTATCGAGAGCATGGGCCTCGCAGGTCTGGGACGCATGGTTCGCAAAACCTTTTTTGGCAAGTCCTCGGATAACCCGGTCGATCAACTCCATAAGGGACAGACCGAGTTCGAGATCCGCCAGAACGGGACCCTGCTGGGCGCTGCGGAGAAAGCGGAGTTGGCCGGGGGTATTCTCCGGGCCATGACCCTGACTCATGATTTTGCGCCCACCGTTCTCCTTGTTGGGCACGGCAGTAGTACGCGTAACAATCCCCATGCAGCGGGCCTCGACTGCGGCGCCTGCGGCGGACAGACCGGTTCGGTAAATGTTCGCGTACTTGCCGGCATCCTGAACGACAAGGACGTGCGTGCGGCCCTGGCTGAGCAGGGGATTTTGATCCCCTCCGAAACCCGGTTCGTGGGGGCACTGCATAACACAACCACCGACGAGGTCGAGTGCTCAGGTGATGTTCCCGACGAGATCCGGGGTTTCCTGGCCAATGCCGGCGCCCAGGCACGTCGTGAACGCGCCCTGCGGCTTGGTATCGCAACCGAGAGCGATGTTGACAGCGCCATCAAAAAGCGCAGCCAGGACTGGTCCGAAGTTCGGCCGGAATGGGGTCTTGCCGGCAACGCAAGCTTTATCGTGGCGCCTCGTTCGGCCACGCGACACCTGGACCTGGGTGGCCGCAGTTTCCTCCACGACTATCGCTGGCGCGAGGATGAAGGCTTCAACATCCTCGAACTGATCATGACCGCGCCCATGGTGGTCACCCACTGGATCAACCTTCAGTACTTCATGTCTGTTACCGACAATCTGCATTACGGTAGCGGCAACAAGGTCCTGCACAACGTGGTTGGCGGCCACCTGGGGGTTTTCGAGGGCAACGGCGGCGATTTGCGAATCGGTTTGCCGCTGCAGTCGGTACACGATGGCCAGCGTTGGGTTCACGAGCCCCTGCGCCTGAGCGTTTACCTGGCCGCACCGAAAGAAGCGATTGCCGAGATCGCCCGGAAACACAAGGTCGTAAAGGATTTGATCGGTAACGACTGGCTGTATCTGTTCCGGATCAACGACGAGCACACCTCGATAGAGCGTTTTTATCAGAATCAATGGCAAACTGTTGCCTGTGACTCCAATCGGTAAACCCTGAGACCTTATGCCCGCAACCATCAAGTTAGACGCGACCCAATCCGCTGACGTTGAGAAAGCCGCCAGCCTGCTTCTTGCCGGCCATCTCGTTGCTGTGCCCACCGAGACTGTCTATGGCCTCGCGGCCGACGCCAGCAACGAACAGGCGGTCAGAAAAGTGTTTGAAGCAAAGCAGCGCCCGGTCGGACACCCTCTGATCGTGCACGTTGCGTCACCTGACAGGGTCAGACTCTGGGTCGACCACCTGCCGGAGACCGCCAGGCAGCTGATCCAGGCATTCTGGCCGGGGCCACTCACACTGCTACTGCCAAAGAAAAGCGGCGTCAGCGATTTCATTACCGGCGGCAACCCGGGCGTGGCGGTCAGGATGCCGGCGCACCCGGCCACGCTGGCAACCATGGAGCAGCTCGGCCGGGATCTGGTTGCCCCATCTGCGAACCCCTATGGCAGGATCAGCCCGACCACCGCAGAGCACGTGCTCGCGGGCCTGTCCGGAAAGATCGAGGCGGTTCTGGATGGCGGGGACTGTTCAGTGGGCATTGAATCCACCATTGTCGACCTCACCGGCGACACGCCAGTTATCGCCCGGCCCGGGCAGATCGCACAGAGCGATATCGAAGCCTGCTTGGGAATCACGCTCGCCCCGGGCAAAAGCGCCAGTCAGGCGGTGCCGGGGAGCGTAAAGCGCCACTACCAGCCTGTTACGCCTACGGTTGGAGTGGCCACGGATCAATTCGCCCGGCTTCTGCCCGAAGTTACATCGGCAGGCGAAAAGATTGGCGTGATCTGGTGGCAGTCGCCCCCAGACGAGCGGGCATCCGAGGCCATTATGCTCAGCGCCGATCCGAACGAATACGCTCGCATGCTCTACACCGCCATGCACTCGATGGACAAGGCAAACGTCGATCGGATCGTGATTGAGCTTCCGCCCAGGGAAAGCCAATGGCTGGCCGTCCACGATCGGCTGGGACGGGCCTGTACCGAACAATTCGCCTAAGCCGGCGTGCCCTGGCATGCAGGGCAGTAATACAGGCGCCGGCTGGCCATCATGGTTTTAACTAGCGGCGACGCGCAATCGTGGCAGCGTTGGCCATCGCGGTTGAACACCATGTGTCGGCGCTGCCCGAACGTCCATCCTTCTTTTTTGAGCCGCTCTGCCCGCTCGGGCGGATTGGTGATGCCCTTCAACCGATAGGTTCGCTGCACCAGGGTCAGGATGGCCTCGGCCAATTTCGACTGCTGATCGGCGTCCAGATCACGGGGCCGTGCCCGGGGTGAGACACCCGCTTCAAAGAGGATTTCCGAGCGGAGGTAATTACCGATTCCGGCAACGAACGCCTGGTCCAGCAGCAAACCACCCAGGTTCCGGCCCCGGAAACGCTTGTCGTCAAACACCGCCAGAAGCTGATCGACGCTGACATCCTGATTGAGAGGGTCCGGCCCGAGCCGTGACAGATAAGGCACCTCGCTCAATTCATCGGGCCGAACCAGTTGGATGTCGGAGGCGCTGTACAACCGGGCCGCTTTCTTCGGACCGATAATGGCAAATCGCAGCTGCCGGTTTGTACTCGGTTCCCGATCGGGTTTGCCCATGCGCCACTTGCCATACAGCTGGTTATGGCTGTAAACGCACCACGGCCCGTCTTCATCTGTGGCCTCAAAAAACACCAACACGGCTTTGCTCCGCGCCTCCACTCTCTCGACTCTGCGTCCCCGAAGGGCACTCTCGAAAGGCTTCAGGTGTTCAAAGGCAAAAAACACAGATTGCGCTGTCTTGCCGCCAATGGCCTTATGAATGTCATCGACCATGCGGCGTATTTCGGGACCCTCGGGCATACTTGTTTCCGCTCCTGACCAGTCTCTCTGCATCACGGGTAAGCTAAACCCTACGTTGCTTCCAGCAATTCGGAGTTGTCGGGTCACAAAGTTTTGCCCGGATCCAGGTAAGCCCTTTGCTCAACCTGCTCGTAGGTTCTGATGTATTCAACGTAAGAGCAAGGTGAGTCATGAAGGACACCAAGCTGGCTCTGTTCATCGCAGCAATCCTGATTGTGCTGGCGGCCGCGACGCGGGAGGAACCGTCTGCCTCTGAAAGCTGGGCGAAGACCCAGGTTGTCCCTCTGGTATTTGCCGAAGCGCTGGGCGCTGATCAGTGGCCACCCTCGATGAAGGAGCGGTTTCTGGAAGACCCGGAGAACCAGATCAGAATGAGTCAGACTGACAAGACATTGAGGGATGGACGTGGCCCAGATGAGTGGTTGCCGGCTTCGGGTCAATGCGATTACATGGGCAGGTTCATGGCGGTGATGGAGCGTTACCGGCTCCATCACCGCGAGCCCCAATGGCGGGGCTGGCAAACCAAACGACAGCGCTGCTACACCCAGTTTCAGTAGACGCAGCCTGCCGCTCCTCAGCCAAGCGGCCTAGCGCTTGTTGTCAGGGCCAATCAGATCGGAAAGCCGCTCGCGCAGGCTGTCGATGTTGTCTTCACCGCTCTGTTTGAGTTCGTCCAGTTTTTTGCGGCCTTCCGAGATTTTATCTTCCACCGAGCGCACTGCATCGGAGGCGCTCTGCTGAATGTCAGCACTCGCCTTCTCGTTCTCGGCTTCAGCTTCTTTGGCTTTGGCCTTGGCTTTCAGGGAATCGGCTTGCTTTTCCCATTCTTCCAGCTGGGTTTCGGCCTTTTTGATCAATTCGTCTTTCAGTGACATAAATGCCTCCATTGCGCAAATAGCGAGCGATCGCCCATCCTCAAGAAATAAAAGTGGAAACGCAACCCGGACCCAACTGAATAGCTGCCTCAGTCCGATTTTGACGATTGATCCGAGCTATCGGACTCAGAACTGCCCTTGCGCTCGGGCTGCAATTCCTCTTCAACCCAGCGTCTCACCTGGTGTCGATCCTTCCGGCGCACCAGCTGCTCGCTGTGAATGTTCCGCGGGAAGATCTGGGGCCAACCCTCGTGGTTAAGAGAAAAGCTGCGCCGTACACCCACCGGATACTTCGTGGGCCCGTGGATCACGGCGGCCCGGATTTCAACGCCGGTGATGTCCTCGAACAGGTAATCGCTTTCGCTTTCTTCACTGCGACGTCCCAGGATGATGTTCCTGAACGAGCCCAGCACCAGATACCCACCGGGCTGTAACGGGCCCTGGCGCAGCACCTGATGCACGTTGGCATCATCCGCGCCGACACGGCGATAGTCGGTCACCGTCATGATTTTCTCTTCGCCCGCGCGGGTGTAGAGAACCACCTGCACACACTGCACGTGCACCGTTTCCTTGCCCATGTTCACCAGCAGACACAGGGCATCCGGGTTTTCGTTCTGGGCGTGATGAATAATAAGGTATGGGCGATTATTTCGTTTTTACTGCAGGAAAAACAGCTGGAAGTAGACAATCCAGACGATCGCCATGATTGCGCTGCTGACAGGCGCGATGTAATCCATTTATTAATTCCCTCCCGATTCCAACACTCCGAAAAGCCAGCTTGCTTTGAACCTTCCATACTCAACTGGATAACAGGATCCCAATCGGAGATAATAAACGCGATTATTTAACACCAGTGCCATTCGTTAGTCTCTGGTCATGACCATTTACAGCGTTATTCAATTAGTCATTTTTTCGGTTCTGTTGCTCAATACCGTGCACCTGATGCCAGCTTTTGGCCGCTGTCTGAAGGGTGCAGAATCGGCATTCCAGTCCGGGTATCTCTGCGCCATGCTCACCATGCGCCTGGCCCGCAACATTCTGGGCCTGATCCTGGTAACCGCCAGCACCGCGCCCAACCCGGAAATTCACGCCCTGGTGCCCAAGGGTATCCTGCTGTTCCTGGTTCTGGCACTCATTAACGCCGCCCTGACCCAGTACATGGAACGAATCCGGGTGGAAGAGGGCGCCCGTTTCTAGGCGCCTCGCTGTCAGGCGTAAAGCGACTCGATCACCTCGGTATATTTCTCGTAGATATTGCTCCGGCGGACTTTCATGGTCGCCGTTACCTCGTCATCGTCGTGGTCCAGTTCCTTCGTCAGCAAGTGGAAGCGTTTGATCTGCGCCACCTGTGGTAGCTGCTCGTTGCCCTTGTTTACTTCTGCCTGGATGAGGTCATTCACCTGCGGCTGCTCGGTCAGGCTCCGGAAGGTGGTGTAGGCAATGCGCTCCTGCTCTGCCCACTTTGCCACCGTATCGAAATCAATCTGGATCAGCGCAGACACATATTTTCTGGCCTCACCGATCACAATGCATTCCTTGATATAGGGACTGGCCTTGATGGTGTTTTCGATTTCCGTTGGTGAAAGATTCTTGCCGCCGGCGGTGATCATGATGTCTTTCAGACGGTCGACGATCTTTAGCTGGCCATCCCGCCATTCACCCACGTCACCGGTGTGCAGCCAGCCATCCTTCAAAGTTGAAGCCGTGGCCTCGTCGTTCTTGTAATATCCCTTGAACATGCTGCCACCGCGCATGATGATCTCGTTGTGCTCCCCAAGCGTTACCTCAACCCCGGACACAGGCACACCCACGGTTCCCAAGCGCACGTCATCAACGGGTTGCGCCGTGGCAACGCCGGTGCTTTCCGTCTGGCCGTATACTTCTACCAGGGGAATGCCGATGGTCCGGAAGAACTCCAGTATGCCGGTTGATATAGGGGCTGCCCCGGTGAGCGCAATACTGCATCGGCGCAGGCCGATAAAATTCTGCAAGGCGCGCAACACAAGCCAGTAACTGATGCCATACAGGCATTTCTCCTTCAGGTTCCAGTCTGCGCGGGGTTTCGTGGCCATAGGCGAACACACCCGGATTGCCCATTTGAACAATGCCTGTCGCAAACGCCCGGTCTCCTGAATCTTGATGTAGATGGACGAGTGCAGTTTCTCCCATATCCTCGGTACCCCCAGGAAAAAGGTCGGTGCAATTTCCCGCAAATCTTCCTGAATGGTCCGCAGGCTCTCACCAAAGCTGACTGTACTGCCCACATACACCGGCGCAATATTGGTAAAGGCCTGCTCTGCAACGTGGCAAAGCGGCAGATAGGAAAGGCTCGAGCCGTGTTCGTCCGCCTGCAACAGCTCAATAAGCCCCGGCGCCGCGGCATGAAGGTTGTGCCAGCTGATCATTGCCCCCTTGGGTCGGCCGGTGGACCCGGAGGTATAGATCATCAGGGCGGTGTCATCCATTTGCTGGCTGTCCAGCAATTCATCCACCAGGTTGGGATGCTGCGTTTCGAATTCCCGGCCCCTCGCCTCGATATCCTCGAATGCCGACGGCGGCTCCGGGTAATAGCGCAGGCCCTTCATATCGATGGCAATGCAGTGTTTCAGCTTGGGCAAATCTGGCCAGGCCTCCAGCACCTTGTCGGTCTGTTCCTGATCTTCGCAGATCACAAATTCCGCGTCGCTGTGCTCCAGAACATAAGCCACTTCGTTCCAGGGGCTGGTGGGATAGACCCCGACACAGATGCCCTGCACCAGGCCGATGCCCATCTGGCCGATGACCCACTCCACCCGGTTTTCCGAGATAATGGCCACATGGCCACCCGGTTCGAGCCCCATGGCACGCAGCCCCAGCCCGAAGTGCCGGGCCCGTCGGTAATAATCCTGCCAGGAATAGGCCTGCCAGATACCGAAATCTTTCTGGCGCAGTGCCAAGGCGTCCGGCCGCTCGCGGGCGTGGGCGCGCAACATTTGAGTGAGAGTCAGGTCAGGTATGGCAGGGGTTGTCATGACAGCCACCGTTTACGGCGTTTGTAGTGCTTGATGTCGCGGTAACTGCGGGCTTCGCCTTCCTTGCCACCCACACCCAGATAGAATTCCTGAACATCTTCATTGGACGTGAGCTTGTCCGCCGGGCCATCGATCACAATCTTGCCGTTTTCCATGATGTAACCGTAGGATGCGATCGCCAATGACACCGCGGCGTTCTGTTCCACCAGAAGGATGGCAGTGCCCTGCTCCCGGTTGATTCTGGCCACGATGGTAAAGATCTCTTCCACGAGCAGCGGCGCCAGACCAAGCGAGGGCTCATCCAGCATGATCAGGTCCGGCTGTGCAATCAGCGCCCGCCCCAGGGCCAGCATCTGCTGCTCGCCGCCTGAGAGATAACCGGCCAGCTGCATACGGCGCTCCTTCAGTCTGGGGAAATAGTTATAAACCAGCTCGTAGCTGTCACTCAGGGAAGGCTTACTGCCACTGAGCGCGTAGGTGGCGGCAATCAGGTTCTCCTCAACCGTGAGGTCCTCGAACACTCGTCGGCCTTCCATGACATGAAAGAGTCCGTCGCGCACAAGCCGCTCCGGCGGAACACCTTTTACATCCTTACTCCTGAAGCGTACTTCGCCGGCAGTGACCTCTCCGTCTTCCAGGGTCAGCAGCCCTGAGACGCTTTTGAGGGTGGTGGATTTACCAGCACCATTGGAGCCGAGGAGCGCTACAATGGCCCCCTTCGGAACCCGCAGTGACAGGCCCCGGAGGACCTGCACTGACTTGTTGTAGACCACCTCGATATTATCGATTTCCAGTAAGGCTTCCATACAGCCCCTCAGTCGAGGTGGATCCAGTCCGATACCGGCTCATAACGGCCCGCCTCGGCATTCACACGCCAGATACGGCCCACCGGGAACGACATATCCTTCACTGTGACCGGAATGCCGATGATGCCGCCGGTGTCCCAGTCCTCAATGGAAGCCAGGGCTTCGGCCATGTTATCCCCGGTCAACTCCTTACCGGCATCGAGGGTGCGCTTGATCACTTCGGTCCAGACCATGGCGTTGAACCAGCCCTGGATGTACCCGGTGGGACGGTAGCCCGCCTCCGGATCACTTTTCTCAGCCTGAGCCCTCAGGGCATCCAGCATCGGGCCGGTTTCCTCACTGTCGTAGTAGTTGTAGGGCATGACGCCCATGTAGCCGTCGGCATCCGCGCCCATCTTGTCGATGATCAGCTTGTCGGAAGACCAGAAAGTCCCCATGAACTGGGTATCCAGTCCCATCTGACGCATCTGCACCATGAATTCGTTGATCGGTGACAGCACATAGCCGTGGAACACCACGTAATCGGGGCGTACCCGACGCAGCTTCAGCACCTCGGCAGAGACGTCGACACTGCCGGGTTTGGTGACAATTTCTTCTACCACTTCGATGCCCAGTTCGGCAGCGCGGGCCTTGCCATTCTCGATCGGATCCTTACCAAATTCGGTATCGCTGTAGACAAACGCCACGTTCGGCATATCGCCGCCTTCACCCTGGGATGCGATGTACTCGAGAATAATCCCGAACATCTGGCTGTAGTTGGGGCCCGGGATGAACTGGTACGGGTAGGTTTCGTTGTCAGTCAGCACAGTGGCGAAGGACGCCCCGCTCATAAGGGTGTTGCCCTGGCTGTTGAGCTCCGAGGCGATCGCCTTCATGAAACCGGTGCTGTCGCCGTAATAGGTGGCAGGGGAACTGCTACCGGAAATCTTCTTGAACGCCGCAACCGAGCGGTCCACCTCATAGGCAGTGTCTTCCATGACATATTCCACCGGATGACCATTGATACCGCCCTGGCTGTTGATCCAGTTGGTGTAGTCCGTGAGACCGGCATGGAGGTGAATACCGGCGAAGGCAAAGACACCGGAGAGCGGTATGGAGCCACCGAACACGATCGGCTCTTTATCCTGAGCCATCGCCGGGGCGGCGACTGTCAGCGCAGCGACCAGGCTACCCAGCCCGGCAAGCCGGCGACCTTTTTCGAGGATGTTTCTGAACATGTTTCTTCTCCTTGCTGCTTCTTGTTGTTGGTGGTGCATGGGCTCTTTAGGACAGGCCCGTTGAAACACGATTAATTCCGGAATGGCCAGAGGCGGAAAAACCGGCGGATCCGGTGCCAGATCTCAGCCAGGCCGTGAGGTTCAAAGATCAGAAAGCCCACGATCAGGGCGCCAAAGATGATTTCCAGCATCGGCGACATGAACACCGGCGCATTCGGATAGAAAGGCGTCAGCGCGGCGGTCAGCAGCTTCAGGGCTTCCGGCACCAGGGTCATGAAGGCAGCGCCAAGAATGCCACCCAGCAAGTTCCCCATACCGCCGACGATCACGGCGGCCAGATAGAAAATGGACATGGAAAGCGGAAAGCTCTCTGGCGTGACCACCCGATAGAAGTAGGCGAACAGGCCGCCGGCGATCCCGGCATAGAACGAGCTGAGCGCAAAGGACATCAGCTTGTAACGCAGCAGGTTGATCCCGAGAATCTCGGCGGAAATATCCCGGTCACGAATGGCGATAAAGGCCCGGCCAATCCGGGTTCTGAACACGTTGCGGGCCGCCAGCACCATCAACACCGCCAGAGGCACGATGATGAAATACATGCTGAAGTCGCTCTGGAAGGTCAGTCCGAACAGGTGCGCAGGCTCCAGGCTGAGGCCGCCCATACCCCCGGTTACCGACTCCCACTCGGCAAAGATGAAATGCAGGAATACGCTCGCAGCCAAAGTGGCAATGGCCAGATACAGGCCTTTGACGCGAAGCGAGGGCAGGCCCACGAGGATTCCAACGGCAGCAGCCATCAGACCGGCCAGCATAAGAGTGACCGGGAAGGGCAGCGTGGTGTTAATCGACAGCCAGGCCACGGTGTAGGCACCCACCCCCATGAACCCCGCCTGCCCCAGGGAAATCAGGCCGGTAAAACCGGTCAGGATATTCAGGCCGGTAGTACTGATCACGGCAATGCCGACCAGGCACCCCAGATACAGCAAGTAGGAATTCACCGCAAAAGGGAAAACCAGCAACACCAGCAGGAAGAATCCCAGCCACAGCTTCTGGGTCTGGCTGGTCCAGATTGCCTCATCGGCCTCGTAACTCTGTTTTGCGTCACCGATGCGCATCTTACACTCGCTCTATTTCATGGGTGCCAAACAGGCCGTAAGGTCGAATCACCAGGATGATCGCCAGCACCAGGAAGGTGGCCGGCATCCGGTATTCACCGCCAAGATAGGCGCCCGCCACGGTCTCCAGCCAGCCAATGAACACGCCCGCCACCAGGGCGCCGAGAATGCTGTCCAGGCCACCAACGATCACAACCACAAGAACGCTCAGGCCAATGATCCCGAATTGCGGGCTCAGACCACCGGTGGCCGCCACCAGCACACCTGCCAGGGATGCCGCCAGAGAACCAAAGACCCAGGCCATGTTGAACACCCTGCGCACATTGATGCCCATTGAATAGGCTGCCGCCTGATCCGAGGCGGTGGCTCGGAGGGCCACGCCACCCCGGGAGAATCGGAAATAGAGCAGATAAACAATGAGCAGGCCCGATCCGATAAGAAAGCCGTAGGCAATTTTGGGGGCCAGATACAGTTCGCCGATAAACACCGGCTCGCGAGGCAGGAAATTGGGCAGCAGCTGGGGATCCGCTGTCCAGATAAACTCCACCAGGCCCACCAGAATGCTGGCGATGCCGATGGTCACCATCACTACCGAAATCGGTGACTCGCCCAGCATTGGCCGGATCATGGTCTTTTCAATCACACCGCCGAGAATACTACCGCCGATAACCGCCAGCGGCAGGGCAATCCAGGGCGAAAGTTCCATGCCACCGGCAAACGCCAGGAACAGGTAGGCCGCAAACATCATGATCTCGCCGATGGCAAAGTTAATGACTTTCGTGGCCTTATAAATGATCACAAAGCCCAGGGCGATAAGGGCATAGAGGCCGCCCATGGCCAGGCCCGCCAGGCTGATTTCGCCGAAGAACAACCAATCCATCAGGCGGCCTCCCCCTCGGCATTGAGCTTCTTGCGAAGGCTCTCGATATCACTGTTGCCCAGGTACGCCTTGATCACCTCGGGGTTGTTCTGAACGTCCGCTGGCAGGCCTTCGGTGATGACCTGGCCAAAGTTGAGCACGGCAATGTGATCAGAAATATCCATCACCATGCCCATGTCGTGTTCCACCATCAGGATAGTGACACCCCACTCTTCCCGGATATCGAGAATAAAGCGGGCCATGTCTTCCTTTTCCTCCCGGTTCATACCCGCCACCGGCTCATCCAGCATCAGTACTTTCGGCTGCATGGCCAGCGCCCGGGCCAGCTCGACCCGCTTCTGAAGGCCGTAGGAAAGGCTCGCAACCGGCTGGCGGCGGATGTGGTCTATCTCGAGGAAATCGATGATGCGCTCTTCCACATCCTGACGGACGGCCATTTCCTCACGCCGGGCCGGGCCAAAATAGGCCAGCGCACTGAGCAGTCCGCTCTTCATATGCACATGAGCGCCCAGCTTGATGTTGTCGAGTACGGTCATACCCCGGAACAGGGCAATATTCTGGAAGGTTCGGGCCAGGCCCAATGCGGCTCGTTTCGGTGGCTTGATATTGCCCGGCAGTGGCTGCCCCTGATAGTGAATCGTGCCCTGCTGGGGTTTGTAGAACCCGGAGATGCAGTTGAACAGCGACGTTTTGCCAGCGCCGTTGGGGCCGATAATGGTGGTTACGGTGTTCTCAGGCACCCGGAAACTCACGTCCTGCAGCGCCTTCACCCCACCAAAAGACAAGGACAGGTCACTGACCTCGAGGATACTCACGTATAACACGCCTCAAGATTTATGTTTGTTGTTATTCGTTGGTCTGGACGCGTCTGGAACGTCCAGAGTTAAAAATAGTCGACGCGGGCCCCTCGCGCCAGAAAACCGTGTTCTATATTCAGGAGTCAGGTCCGGTAAAAAAGAGGAACAACAATGACCTCCCCTGTGATCCTGCAGTTCGATGACAACAACGGCGTGGCAACCCTGACCTTCAACCGTCCGGAAGCCCTTAATGCCATCAATGTGCCGATGGCAGAGGCTTTCCTGGAGGCCACCAGATCCCTGCGAGACAGACAAGGACTCCGGTGCGTCGTGCTGACCGGGGCGGGCCGCGCATTCATGGCCGGCGGAGATGTGGCGAGTATGGCCGGCAGCCACGTTCAGGCTCGGGAGGCGGTCAATGCCCTG
Source organism: Marinobacter sp. DSM 26671 (assembly GCF_900112835.1). NCBI lineage: Bacteria > Pseudomonadati > Pseudomonadota > Gammaproteobacteria > Pseudomonadales > Marinobacteraceae > Marinobacter > Marinobacter sp. DSM 26671. The sequence goes on from NZ_FONF01000006.1 coordinate 80,584, forward strand.
CTGGACGCCCTCAACCCGGCGATACTGATCCTGCGCGAACTGAACGCCCCGGTCATTGCCGGTGTCCGGGGCTTTGCGGCAGGGGCCGGCCTGAGCCTGGCCATGGGCGCCGATCTGATCATTTCTGACGCCAACGCGCGCTTCATGGTGGCCTACGATGGCATCGGCACGGTACCGGACTGCGGGGGCACCTGGTTCCTGAACCGCCGGATCGGCGCCGGGCGAGCCAGCCAGCTGATGCTGCTGGGCCAGACGTTGACGGCTCAGGAAGCTTTGGCCTGGGGACTGATCAATCAGGTTGCCGTGAAGGGCGAGTTTGACGAAACTCTCGACGAACTCACGCGCAAGGTCGCGGCCGGTCCATCCCGAGCCTATGCGGCTTTCCGGCGGCTCTCGGATGAGGCCTTCGGGGCAGATCTTTCCGGACATCTTGAAGCCGAGAGGCACGCTTTCCTGGAGGCGGTAGGGACCTCAGACTTCCAGGAGGGGGTGGCCGCATTCCTTGCCAAACGGCCGGCACAATTCCGAGGCCAGTGACGAAATCACGAGACCCGGTTACACCAGCCACCCTGCCTTCCGATCAGGAGATAACTCCACGCTCCCGGAGCGCCTTGACCTCAGCGGGAGACAGGCCGGCAATTTGCCGCAACACCTGTTCCGACTGCTCCCCCAGCAACGGTGGCGCCATGCGGTAGGCTACCGGCGTCAGTTTCAGTTTGATCGGATTACCAACGGTAGGCACCTCGCCGAGGTCGGGGTGGCCGACGCTCTGCTTCATGCCGCGTGCCAGAACCTGGGGATCCTCAAACACCTGGTCCAGGGTGTTCACCGGGCCACAGGGCACTCCGGCCTGCTCCAGAATCCCGACCCACTCCTGGGTAGAGCGCATCACCGTGGCCTGCCTCAGCTTCGGAATCAGCTTCCTGCGATTGGCCACCCGTACCCGGTTGGTGGCAAAGCGTTCATCCCTCGCCCATTCCGGATGCCCGAGTACCTCACACAACCGGACAAACTGTTGGTCATTGCCCACGGTTAACACCATGTTGCCATCAGCTGTCGGAAAATCCTGATAAGGAACAATGTTGGGGTGGGCATTGCCCATTCTCGACGGCGCCTTGCCGGTGGTCAGGTAATTCATGGCCTGGTTTGCGAGGCAGGCTACCTGCACATCCAGCAGTGCGGCTTCCACATACTGCCCTTCCCCGGTCCGGTCCCGGTGACTGAGGGCCGCAAGCACCCCAATGGTGGCGTAGAGCCCGGTCATGATGTCCGTCAGCGCAACACCGACTTTCATCGGCCCGGCCCCGGGCTCGCCGTCCGGCTGCCCGGTGATGCTCATCAGCCCGCCCATGGCCTGGATCAGGAAGTCATAGCCCGGGCGGCTGGCGTAGGGGCCGTCCTGGCCGAAGCCGGTAATGGAGCAATAGATCAGTTTCGGGTTGATTTGCTTGAGGCTGTCGTAATCCAGGCCGTAGCGTTTTAGGCCGCCGACCTTGAAGTTTTCCAGTACCACATCGGATTCGGCCACCAGCTTGCGGACCAGCGCCTGCCCCTCGGGATGGGCTATGTCTACGGCCAGGGACTGCTTGTTGCGGTTGGCGGTCAGGAAGTAGGCGGACAGCTCGGCGCTGCCGTCCGCCCCTTGAAGATAGGGCGGCCCCCAGGACCGGGTGTCATCCCCGGTGCCCGGGCGCTCGATCTTGATCACCTCCGCGCCCAGATCCCCGAGGATCTGGCCGGCCCAGGGGCCAGCCAGTACCCGGGATAGGTCCAGCACACGCAGGTGCGACAGCGGGCCTGCCATCCGACTCTCCTCGCAACCGTTTTTTAGCGCATACCGCCAAGGCACAGGTATTTGAGTTCCATGAACTCGTCCAGGCCATAGCGGGAACCTTCCCGGCCAAGGCCGCTTTCCTTGACCCCGCCAAAGGGCGCCGCCTCGGTGGAAATGATGCCCTCGTTGATCCCGATCATGCCGGTTTCCAGCGCCTCAGCCACATGCCAGATGCGACGGATATCGTTGCTGTAGAAGTACGCCGCCAGCCCGAATTCCGAGTCGTTGGCCATGGCAATCGCCTGCTCCTCGGTCTCGAACCGGAACAGCGGTGCCACTGGCCCGAACGTCTCCTCGCTGGCCACCAGCATGTCCTGGGTGACGTCCGTGAGGATAGTCGGCTCGAAGAAGGTGCCTCCCAGGGCATGAACCTGGCCACCCAGGGCCACCTTCGCGCCCTTGGCGGTGGCGTCGGCGATGTGCCGCTGGACCTTGTCGAGGGCCGCAGCATTGATCAGTGGGCCCTGCTGGGTTTCGCCCTCGAGGCCGGCACCTACCACCATCTTGCTGACAGCGGCCTTGAGCTTTTCAACAAACTCGTCATAGACGCCGGACTGGACATAAATGCGGTTGGCACACACGCAGGTCTGGCCGGTGTTGCGGTACTTGGAAGCCATCAGCCCGGCCACCGCGGCATCGAGATCGGCGTCGTCGAAGATGATGAAAGGCGCATTACCCCCCAGCTCCAAACTCACTTTCTTGACCGTACCGGAGGCCTGTCGCATCAACAGCTTGCCCACCGGTGTGGAGCCGGTGAAAGACACCTTTCGGACAACCGGGTTGGTGGTCAGTTCTTCACCCACCGCCGGCGCCCGGCCTTTCGAACAGGTCACGATGTTGAGAATCCCGGGTGGAACGCCGGCTTCCTCCGCCAGCGCCGCGAGGGCCAGCGCGCACAGCGGGGTATCCTCCGCCGGCTTGACCACCACCGGGCAGCCGGCGGCCACGGCCGGGGCGACCTTGCGGGTGATCATGGCCACCGGGAAGTTCCAGGGTGTGATGGCCGCCACCACACCGATGGGCTGCTTGATCACTACGATGCGCTTGTCACGGCCGTGACCCGGGATCACGTCGCCATAGGCCCGCTTGGCTTCCTCGGCAAACCATTCGATAAAGCTCGCGCCGTATCCCACTTCGCCCCGGGCTTCCATCAAGGGCTTGCCCTGCTCGGCAGTCATCAGTCGGGCCAGGTCTTCCTGGTGCTGCATCACCAGATCGAACCAGCGGCGCAGGATGCCCGCGCGCTCCTTGGCCAGACGCGCGCGCCATTCGGGCCAGGCTGCCTCGGCAGCCTGGATCGCCTGCCGGGTATCGTCGGCACCCATGTTCGGCACGTTGGCCAGGTGTTCGCCATTGGCCGGGTTGGTCACCGGCAACACATCACCGGAACCGGCCTGCACCCACTCGCCATTGATATAGGCGCTTTCGCGCAGCAGTTCCGGATTCGTCAAGCTGATAGTCATCACAGTCCTCACAGGAAAGAGTCAACGCCCTCAGAGCAGATAGCTTTCAATCACATCCCTGACAAAGGCAGCATAGTCGTCAACGGCCACATTCTGATCACGGTATTTCCGGCGCTTGAGGTACCAGTCCTGCAACAGGGCCTTGATGCTCGAAGCCACCAGGCGGGCATTCCTGGGCTGGTATACTCCCGCCTTGATGCCATCCTCGATGACCCCCAGGAAGATATCCTCGATTTCCAGTTCGATGGCCACCGCATCCCGCTTTTCCGGCGCCGGCAGGCTTTTCGCTTCCATGTAAGAGAAATAGAACCAGGCCCGCATCAGTTCGCTCAAGTACAGGTGCGCCTTGATCGCCGAGAACAGCTTGTCACGTACGTCATCCACCTCGCCAGTGTAGTGCAACAGGGTGCGGCGGGTGATGGTGAAGCCGTGGCTCTGGATCAGATGGATCAGGTCATCCTTGTTGCGAATGTAGGCATAAAGGCCGCCCATGCTCATGCCCGAGTCCGAACACAGGTCTCTCAGGGTCATGGCATGGAAGCCCTTGGAGTTGGCCAGTCGCAATGTCGATTCGATGATCCGGATCAGGTTCTTGACCGCCGTTGCCTCCTTCTTGATGCTGATTCTGTCCTTGTTCTGGCGGAATACCTCACGGACGACGCCTTCCTTGGACAGACTCAGCTCGTCGCGAAACGCTTCGTAGTTTTCAATCATTGCTGCCACGCCTATCTGCTCCTGCGGCGGGGATTATAAGCCAGATCACGCCACCGACAGGAACCGATCCTGGGTTGCCTGATCGGAACGCAACTCGTCACTGGGTGCCTCGTGTACCACCTGCCCCTTTTCTAGGATGTACGCCCGCCGGGCATGCTTGAGGGCGAACTGTACGCTCTGGTCAGTAAACAGAATGGTCGTGGTCTTGCTCAGATCATCGATCAGTTCACCGATCTGCTGCACAATTACCGGCGCCAGCCCCTCGTTCGGCTCATCCAGCAACAACAATCTGGGCTGGATCATCAGTGACCGGGCCACCGCCAGCATCTGCTGCTGGCCACCGGAGAGGGTTGCCCCGTCCTGGTCAGCCCGTTCTCCCAGCATTTCGTACTTCTTCAGGATACCGTCGACGGTCCAGCGCGCCGCACTGCCCTTGCGTTGATAGGAAGCCACCTCCAGATTGTCGCGGACGGTCAGGCCCGGGAAAATCCGCCGGTCCTCCGGCACGTAGCCAATCCCGGCCCGGGCAATCTGGTGGGCCGGCAAACCATGGATCGGTTTGCTGTCAAAGACAATCTCGCCTGATCTGGGAGGTGTGAGCCCCATGATGCTTTTCAGGGTCGTGCTCTTGCCGGCCCCGTTTCGACCCAGGATACACACCGTCTCACCCTCGTCGAGTTGCAGGGTCACACCCTGAAGCGCCTGGCTCTCACCGTAGAAGGTCTGGATATTGCGAACATCAAGAATCATGGGTTGGCCTCCTCGACCACTTCGTCTTCTTCCTCACCCAGGTACGCAGCACGGACTTCCGGATGACTTTTCACTTCCTCCGGTGCACCCGCAAACAGCTTCTCGCCACGGTGCATGACCAGGATGCGATCGGCCAGATTGAAGACCACGTCCATATCGTGCTCGGTGATCAGGAAGGTGTAGTCACCGCTGTCTGCCAGGCTCTTGACCAGCTTCGTGGTGCGCCGGGTTTCGTCCGGGGTCATGCCGGCGGTGGGTTCATCCAGCAACACCAGCTTGGGCCGCGTAGCCAGCACCATGGCGATCTCCAGCAGGCGTTTGTCACCGTAACTGATGATCTCGGCACGCTGGTCCTTGAGACCATCAATACCGAGGCGCGCCAGCAGTTCAACGGCTTCTTTCTGGATACCGGTATTACGGGAGGCAATGTTGAACAGCTTGCGGCTGTGGCCATGATAGGCCGACAGCACCACTTCAACGTTCTCCTGCACCGTCATCTCGGGAAAGATGTTGTTGATCTGGAACGAACGGGATATCCCCAGCCGACTTATCTTGTGCGGCGGCAGCCCGGTGATGTCCTCGCCGTCGAGAGTGATCTTGCCCTCGGTCGGGAGCATTCGTCCGGAGACCATGTTGTAGAAGGTGGTCTTGCCGGCGCCATTGGGACCGATGATCGCGATGGTTTCCTTTGGCATCACTTCCAGGTTGATGCCGTTGACTGCGTGGACACCACCAAAACGCTTGGTGAGGTTGTCTATGGTCAGGATCGGCTTGCTCATTTCTTCACCTCCATCCACCAGTCAAGGGCAGTACCTAGCAGACCTTTGCGGAAGAAAATCACCATCATCGCGAGGATGATGCCCAGAACCAGCATCCAGGACTCGGTGTAGCTGGTGATCCAGGTCTCCAGCAGCACGAACACTGCAGAGCCGACAAACGGGCCCAGGAAGTAACCGGTGCCACCGAGAATGGCCATCAGTACCGGTTCGGCCGACATGGACCAGTGCAACAGCTCGGGGCTGGCCACCCGCAGGAACGGCGCAATCAGGCCACCGGCCAGACCGGCGAAGGTACCGGCAATTACGAAGGCCACCAGACGGTAGGTACGTACGTTCAGCCCCGCGAAGGACACCCGCTCGGGGTTCTGACGGATCGCCTTGAGGATCATGCCGAAGGAGCTGCGGCAGATCAGGTACAGCACCACCGTGGCGATAGCGACAATGGCCAGCACCACATGGTAGTAAACGGCCGGGTTGCCAAGCGTCAGATCCAGGCCAAGCCCGAAGGAACCCAGAGTGAAGCCGGCCAGGCCGTCACTGCCGTTGGTGACAGACCGCCACTGATAGGCGATGGCGAACACCATCATGCCGAAAGCCAGGGTCAGCATGGCGAAATACACCTCGTTGAGGCGAACGCTCAGGAAGCCAATCACCAGGGCCAGCAGCGCCGAGGCACCCATGGATACCAGCAGACAGGCCAGGAACGGCCACTCCAGATGGATCAGCACCAGCGCCGTGGCATAGGAACCGATGCCGAAGAAAGCCGCGTGCCCGAAACTGAGCATGCCGGTATAACCGAAGATCAGATTGAAGCTGGCCGCGAACAGACCAAGGATCAGGATCTCGGTGAGGATAAAAATATAGAAGTAGGAGGCGATCCAGGGCACCGCAATCAGCCCCGCAATCACCACGGCCAAAAGGCCCATCAGAATCTTGGTCTTCATGCGGTCGCCCCCTTGCCCATGATGCCGTTAGGTTTGAACAACAGAACCAGCGCCATGCCCAGGAACGGCAGCAGCAGGTTCACTTCCGGCAGATAGCGGCCGCCAAAGCCGTGAATCAGGCCCAGGATGATGGCGCCAAGCAAGGCACCCGGAAAGCTGCCGAGGCCGCCGATAACCACCACAATGAACGACTCGATGATGATCTTGTCGCCCATGCCCGGGTCCAGAGCACGCATCGGCGCGGCCACCACGCCACCAACAGCGGCCAACCAGGCACCGAAGGCAAACACACCGGTGACCACCATGCGGGTGTTGATACACAGGGCTTCGGCCATGTCCCGATCAAGCGCCGCGGCGCGCATGATGCGGCCCACGCGGGTGCGGTTGAACAGGTACCAGAGACCGGCCAACAACAGTAGGCCGATGACGATCACGAACAGGCTGTAAGTGGACACGGAACTGCCCAGCAGTTCGACCGAACCAGACAGCAACTGGGGTGGCTGTACCACCTGGATACCGCTGCCCCAGATGGTGCGGACACTCTCGTTGATGATGAGCAGGATCGCGAAGGTCAGCAGCAGGCTGTCCGCCACATCCCGACTGTAGATGAATCGCAACAGCAACCGATCAATGATGACCGCCAGGATGGCCACACCAATTGGTGCGAGTAGCAGGGCCGCCCAGAAGGGCATTCCCACCAGGTTGATCAGGGTGAACGCCAGGTAGGCTCCCAGCATATAGAGAGCCCCGTGGGCAAAGTTGATGATGTTCAGAACACCGAACACGATATTCAGACCCACTGCAATGATGAACAGCAGCAGTCCGATATCAAGACTGTTTAGCAACGCCGCTCCGATGCCAGACATGGATTACCTCATTAGGTTAGGGCCGGTTACGTGGCGCCCCGAAGGCCGCCACGGCAAGCTGGTGAAAGATGTTCAGATCAAAGCTTGCAACCGGTTTCTTCGATAGTGCGGGCTACTTTCTCGCCGTTGAAGATCTGCAGGTTGGTCAGGGTCCGGATACCGTGCTCGGGATGCATCGGGCCGGACACCCCCCAGTTTGGGCTGACCATGGCCTGGTTGTCCCCTTTGCGGAAAGTAACCGTGCCGTTCGGAGCTTCCATGCTCATGCCGCTGAGTGCCTTGGCTACAGCCGGGCCGTCGGTGGTTCCGGCCGCTTCCATCGCCTGCTTGTAGGCATAGATGGCAGCATAGGCACCTTCGGCGTTGTAGCTCGGCGGATTGCCGTAGGCATCGATATAGGCCTTCACGAAACGGTCATTCATGTCGTTGTCGTAGGCCTCGTACCAGTAGCGGGTGGACAGGTGCACACCCTCGGGCATTTCCTCACCCAGGGCAGACAGCACTTCGGTGGCCGCGCCCACGGTGAACATCAGCTCCATGTCTTTCTCGAAGAAGCCACGGGTGTTGGCCTGCCGGATGAAGTTGACCAGGTCGCCGCCCCAGACGGAGATCAGCACACCGTCAGCGTCCGAGTTCATCACCCGGTCAATGAACGGAGTGAAGTCCTCGGCACCGAAGCGGGGGAAGTTGGTCTCCGACATCAGATTCACGTCCGGCTTGATGTCCTTGAGGTAGTTGCCGAAGAACTCCCAGGACTGGTGGCCGAAGGCGTAATCCGGACCGATGGTGGTCCAGTTGGTGGCATCGGTTTCCGCGGCGACCAGAGCGGCAGCCTTCATGTTCTGGGCCACGTTGACGCTGATACGGTAGGTGAACGGATTACACAGCTTACCGGTGACATCCGGCGTCGCGGCGTGGGTAATGATCAGGGGCTTCTGCAGCTCCGGCATGGTCGGCACCATGCCCTGGGCGACACCCGAGCTGTCCAGGCCGACCAGAGCATCCGCCCCTTCCGAGTAGACCAGCTTGCGGGCAGCCTGGATGGCCACCGAGGCCTTGCCCTGGCTGTCCTCGTAGATCATTTCCACCTGCCGGCCAAGAATACCGCCGGAGTCATTGATTTCATTGACCGCCAGGTCGATGCCCTTCTGGGCAAATTCACCATAGGTGGCAGCACTGCCGGAGAGAATGTAGATACCGCCGATCCGGATCGGATCCTCGGCATAGCTGGTGCCGGCTGCACCAAGTGTGGCGGCCGCGGTCATCGCAACCAGCAGTTTCTTCATACTTGTTTTTTTCATGGTATTGCTCCTGCGTTCTTGTCTTTGTTGTCACTGGAACTGTCAGGCCCGTTACATCGGGGCCCGGTTTTTGGGTCTGAATGCGTTGTTCGCGCTATCGCAACCTCCTGCTGACCATGGTCAGCCCAATCATCGGGACAGAGAGTCCCGGAGAATGTTCTTGCGGATCTTGCCGGTGGCGGTCTTGGGCAGTTCGCCCAGCACCACCTTTCTCGGAGCCTTGAAATGCGCCATGTTGTCCCGGCAAAAGGCAATGATGTCTTCGGCGGCCAGCTCTTTGCCGTCGTCCACCGGATTGACGAAGGCGCACGGCACCTCGCCCCACTTCTCGTCCGCCATGGCGACGACCGCCGCTTCGGAGACTCCCGGGTGTCGGTAGAGCACCTCCTCCACCTCAAGGCTCGAGATGTTCTCGCCGCCGGAGATGATCACATCCTTGGCCCGGTCCCGGATTTCAACGTAGCGGTCCGGGTGCATGACTGCTAGGTCGCCGGTATGGAACCAGCCATCCCGGAAGGCCTTGTCGGTGGCGTCCGGATTCTTCAGGTAGCCCTTCATCACCGTGTTGCCCCGGATGCAGATCTCGCCCATGGTCTTGCCATCGGCCGGCACCGGCTCGCCACTGGTCATATCGAGAATGTCCACGTCGTCCAGTCCGTGGGTGGGGACCCCCTGCCGGGACATCTTCACGGCCCGCTCTTCCAGCGGCAGTTCCTGCCATTCCGGCTGAGGAACACACAGGGTGGAGGGGCCGAAAGTTTCGGTCAGGCCATAGAGGTGAGTGATTTCGAAACCGATTTCCTCCGCCTTGCGAATCACGCTGCTGGGGGGCGCAGCGCCGCCCAGGGCGAAACGGGCACGCCGGGAGAGGGTGAGGCTCTCGCGGCCGAGGTCCTGCACCAGCATGTTCATCACCACCGGGGCGCCGCACATGTGGGTCACGCCGTAGTCCTCGATCCGGCGATAGATTTCCCGGGTATCGACCTCCCGCAGGCAGACATGGGTGCCACCGACGGCGGTGATCGCCCAGGTGTAGGCCCAGCCGTTGCAGTGGAACATGGGCAGGGTCCACAGGTAGACGGTTTCAGCGGTCATATCGAAGGCCATGGCGTTCGACATGGCGGCCAGGTAGGCCCCGCGATGGTGGTAGACCACGCCCTTGGGGTTACCGGTGGTACCGGAGGTGTAGTTCAGGGTGATGGCGTCCCACTCGTCGTCCGGTTGTGACCACGATGCCTCCGAGTCGCCCTCCGTCAGCAGAGACTCATAGTCGAGCTCGGCCAGGCCTTCGCTGGGGCCAGCCTTGCGCTCGATGGCCACCAGCAGCGGCGGCACCTCCAGTTCGGCAATCGCGGCCCGGACCTGGTTTTCCCACTGGGTGTCGTAGAACAGGACTCGGGCCTCGCCATGGGCCAGAATGAATGACAGGGTGCCCGCGTCCAGACGGATGTTCATGGCATTCAGTACCGCCCCGGCCATAGGCACCGAGTAGTGGGACTCGAGCATCTCATGGCTATTGGGGCACAGGATCGCGACAGTATCACCAGGCGCAATGCCCCGGGCGCGCAAGGCTCCCGCCATCTGCCGGCAACGGCGATACAGGTCCCGATAGGACAGGTTCATGTCATCGTCGATGACTGCCTGCTTGTCCGGGTAGACCCGCGCTGACCGCTGCAGCAGGGTCAGCGGTGTCAGGGCGGAATGATTGGCGGCGGTCTTGTTTAGGTTCTTGTACTTGTTCATATCGCACCGTGTTGGACTGTCCGGATTACTTCAGAAAGCCCGGATTGTTGATTCGCAAACGGGCCTCCGTAAGGCCCCTCAAGACCGATCTCAGTTTCGGATCATCGCCATCGAGGCTGCGCTCGCGGAGGGCCCGGGCCAGGGTCTCCTCACCCTGCAAGGGGTCATCTGGCAACTGGTGGCCCGCCAGGAACTGTGACAGCGCCCGGTCGGTAGCTTCTGGCTCACACTCAGCCCGCTGCTCGATTTCCCGGATGGCCATGCCCATGGCGTTGGCAATCATCAAAGCCTGGTATTTCTGCTCACCCGCCAGTCCCGGCGCCAGCGAATCCAGGAGTACCTGGCGGGCCTCGGTCAGCAGATCTCGGGTATCCGGCTCGTTGATCATTGCCTCTCCTCCAATTCCGGAATCTGGTTCAGCAGGTCGTATTCCATCTGGGCCACCATGCGCCCGGTGAGAGCCAGCTCCAGCGAGCGCTGCTCGCCGGACATATGCCGGCGCGCCTGCTGCAAGGCGATCAGGGCCCAGCGTACCAGTGCCATGACTTCCCAGTAGCTGACAGTGGCCGGGTCAATGTCAGCGCCACTCACTTCCCGGTAACTGTCCAGCAGGTCCTGCTTGTCTCCAACCCCACCAACTTCACAATCATCGCCACCAAAACGCCAGCTGCTGCAACAAAGCCAGCCCAGGTCCTCGCAGGGGTCGCTCCAGGACGTGAACTCCCAGTCCAGCACAGCGGTCAGCTCGTCACCATCCACCATGTAGTTGCCGGTGCGGAAATCGCAGTGGCACAGGACGATCTGGCCCGGTTCGGGAGCGTTGTCTTCCAGCCAGTTCAGCGCCCATTCGAGTACCGGGTGCGGCTCATCGATTTCCTCGAGGTAGCGACGATACAGCGCTACCCGACTTAACGCGGGATTGTTCCCTGCCGGCATCTCGAGAAAAGCCAGCGAATCCATTGGTGGCCGCACCGTGTGCAGCCGGGCCAGCTCGGCACCGAGACGACGTACCAGGTGCCGGCGTTGGTCTTGGGTAAGATCACCTTTGACCAGCTTGCGTGGCGAGGCACTGCCGGACGCCCGGGTCATGACGTAGAACACCCGGCCGCTGATTTCCCGGTCCTCGCATAGCCACAGCGGTTCCGGAGCCGTCACGCCGGCCCTGAATGCCGCCTGCAGCACCCGGAATTCCTCGGGCCGCGACAGGCTTTCCGCCACGCCGGAGGGGGCGTCCTGACGGACCACGAATGCCTGCCGACCCGGCCGGTTGCCGCCCTCCAGTTCCAGGGTCAGGCCAAAGTTGTCCTGAATGGCACCCCCGGACAACTTGTCGAACTCGATGACCCGCGCATTGCGGGCACCGGTCTGCCGGGCAATAAAGTTGCTGAAGCTGTCGGCCAGGGCAGACATCAGGGCTTCACTCCCCAGTGCCAGAAGTCAGTACGCTCGGCCAGCAACAACTTCGAGAACACCATCTTGTGCACTTCCGAGGCGCCATCCACCAAGCGGGCCTGGCGGGCATAGCGGTAAATCCACTCCAGCGGGGTGTCCTTCGAGTAACCCCGGGCACCACACAGCTGGATTGCCGTGTCCACCGACTTGTGCAGGGTGTCCGCCACAGCGACCTTGGCCATGGACACTTCCTTGCGGGCAAAGTCGCCCTGATCCAGCTTCCACGCGGCATGCATGGTCAGCAGCCGGCCGATCTGGATCTCCATGGCGGCTTCACCCAGCAACCACTGGACCCCTTCGCGCTGGGCCAGGGTCTGGCCGAATGACTCGCGCTTTTCAACATAGTCGGTGGCGATCTCCAGTGAACGACGGGCCAGCCCCAGCCAGCGCATGCAATGGGTCAGGCGGGCCGTGCCCAGACGGATCTGGGTCACCTTCAGGCCGTCACCCACTTCCATCAGCCGGTTTTCGTCTGGAATTTCAAGGCCATCGAAGCGGATCTCACAGTGCCCACCATGCTCCTCCGGGCCCATGATCGGAATGCGACGAATCACTTCCCAGCCTGGATCGTCCTTGTGGAACAGGAACGCCGTGAGCCCCTTGCGGGTATCATCGGAGGTGCGCGCGATCAGGATGAAATGGGAAGCTTCACCGGCCCCGGTAATGTAATGCTTGTGGCCGCGGATGACCCAGCGATCACCTTTTCGAGTCGCAGTGGTCTGCATCATGCCCGGGTCCGAGCCGCAACCGGGAGGTGGCTCGGTCATGGCAAAGGAAGAACGCACTTTGCCCTCAACAATGGGCTTGAGCCAACGCTCCTGCTGGGCCTCGGTGGCGACTTTGGCCAGCACAATCATATTGCCGTCATCGGGTGCCGCCGAATTGAAAACCACCGGCCCGAAGATGGACCGGTTCATTTCCTCGTAGCAGGCCGCCATACCCTGGATATCGAGGCCCTGGCCACCGAGATGCTCCGGAATCTGCAGGCACCAAAGGCCCTGCTGCCTGGCCTTGGTACGCATCTGTTCCAGATACTCCGGTGCAATGTTCTCGTGCTCGTCATATGCCTCCGGGTTCTGCTCCAGCGGCAACAGCTCCTGTTCCACAAAGTCCCGGATACGTTTCCGGTACGAGTCGTTTCTGGGATCCAGATTGAAGTCCACAGCCTGCTCCTTACAGCGAGGATTGAAGATGGCCGCCATCCACCACAAGGGTGCTGCCAGTCATGTAGTCGGAAAGATCTGAGGCCAGAAGCAGTAACGGACCACTGAGATCATCGGCCTGCCCCAGACGGCGCTGGGGAATACGGCGGATCATCTTCTGGCCGGGCTCGCTGGCGAAGAAGTCACGGTTCAGATCGGTCTCGATGTAGCCGGGCGCCAGGGCGTTGACCCGAATGCCATAACGGGCCCATTCCAGCGCCAGTGCCCGGGTCAGCTGCTCGACACCGGCCTTGGCCGCCGCATAGGGCGCCACATTGCCGGCCACGCGATGACCCAGAATCGAAGAAATCATGATGATGCTGCCGCCCTTGTTGATGGCAGAGAGACGGCGTGCGGCCTCGTTGGCGACGAGCCAGCAGCCCTTGAGATTGGTATCGACCACCCGGTCCCAGTCCGAGCCAGTCAGGTCCAGCGCCTTCTTGGTGGTAGCGACACCGGCATTGGACACCACTACATCCGGAATACCGACGTCATCGGCCATGGTGTCGAAGGCTTCGGTGACACTCGCCTCGTCGGTGACGTCCATGGTGACCACGTGGATCCGGCCGGCGTGATCAGGATATTCGTGCTTCAGAGATTCAAGTGCCTCGCGGCGGCGGCCACTGACAATCACTGTGGCACCGGCCTCAAGCAGGCAGTGGGTAAAGCTGTGGCCCAAACCACCAGCGGCGCCGGTGACCAGCGCAATCTTGCCGTCAGCACGCAGGGACCAGTTTGTATTGCCAGGGTTCGCGTTATTGGAATTGTTCATGTCTCGACCTCCGGAACATAAAAATAGAACGAGCGCTCGAAATATTCAAGTTTAGTATGTAGTCTCCAACCAAGAAATTTTGAAAGCAGAGGAACCCCCGATGTAATTGGCATTACAAGTCATTTATCGCATGCTGGCTGCAACCGACTGAGAGAGATCCCATGAATCCAACCATAGAACTCCTGAAATCCCACCGCTCCATCCGCAAATTCACCAGCGAGAAGATTCCGCACGAACTGCTCAGGGAACTGATCCGCTCTGGACAGTGCGCCGCCACCTCGAATCATGTGCAGGCGTATTCAATCATTCACGTGATTGATCCGGATAACCGCCGCAAAATCGCCGAACTCGCGGGCGGACAGGACTACATCGCCGATTGCTCGGACTTTTTGGTGTTCTGTGCCGACATGCGGCGCTCTACCGATGCCGCCGGACGGGCCGGGGCCGAAGTGGTGCGCGGGATGACTGAGCAGCTTCTGGTTGCCACCATCGACACCAGTCTGATGGCCCAGAACGTGGCCATCGCCGCGGAATCAGAGGGGCTGGGTCTGTGCTACATCGGGGGCATACGCAACAACCCCGCGGAAGTTAGCCAAATTCTCCGGCTTCCCGACCATGTCTATCCGGTGTTCGGTATGTGCCTGGGCTACCCGGACCAGAACCCGGAGGTGAAGCCCCGACTGCCGGTGGAGGCGATTCTCAGGGAAGATTACTATTCCGATGCCCGGGACGAGGAGCTGGTCGCCGGGTTCGATCGCACCATGAACGAGTACTATCGGGTACGCACCGGTGGCAACAAAGACACTACCTGGTCGGAGCAGCTCAAGCCGCTGTTCACCTCAAAACTGCGACCGCACATGCGCGACTTCCTGCGCAAATGCGGCTTCGAGATGAAATAACCGCTAGGCAGTTGCTCGCGGCCTCGTGACCCGGTCAACCAGATACACGAGGCCGTGATAGTCGATACCGCTGTGCCGGCTGAGTCCGATTTCGCAGGTTCGGCTGGTGGATATTCCTTCCTCGCAGCCGGCCGTCTGCTCTACCAGTGTCTTCAGAGAATGGGCATTCAGCTCGGGCACATTGAAGCCCTTGTCGCCGGCAAAGCCACAGCAGTGGATGCCCTCGGGCACCACCACCTGTGTGCTGCACCGCCGGGCAATATCGACCAATCCCTGCGACTCCCCCAGATGCTGGGTGCTGCAGGTAACGTGCACCGCCAGCGGGGTCTGCTCGGGCTCGAAATCCAGGCGCTCGTAGAGATGATCACGAATGAACCGGACCGGATCAAACAGCGTCAGGCCGGCTTCCTCGGCGGCTTCGCGGACTTGTAGGGTGCAGGGACTGGTGTCGCAGTAGATCGGATCGACGCCATTGCGGCTGGCCCGCAACAGCGCCGAAATCAGCTCATCTTTCTTGGTCGCCGCCTGGTCCGGATAGCCTTTGGAGGCGAACGGCTGGCCACAACACAGGCTGTCCAACGCCTCCGGATACACGACCTGGTAACCGCCCTTCTCCAGCAGCCGTCGGGTGACCTCGATCAGCGGTTCCTGCGCCTTGTCGCCCCGCGCCGGTCCCATGGTCCGGGATACACAGGCGGCCAGATACACCACCCGTGGCCGACCATCGGACGGTTCCGGCGCTTTCGGTGAAACAAACCGCACCGGCTGGGGCAGGCTCGGATCCCACTGGGCCACCCGGCCACCAGACACCTTGCGAACGCCGGCACTGAGACGGGTCAGCAGTGGCGCGCCTAGCAGTCTTTCGGCTGTGGATGCGCCGGCCAGGACAAAACGGGTCGCTTTCAAGGCGCCGGCAAAATGCTTAGCCAGCTGATTGGCCACGGACTGGCCGGTGGCCTTCTCGCTGCGCAGCTTGCGCACCAGATCGCCGGTATTGATTCCCACCGGACAGCGCTGGGCACAGAGGCCGGTCGCGGCACAGGTATCCAGGCCATGGTACTGATAGGCTTTTTCCAGTTCGGCAGTGTCTTCGCCGGCACGGCGGCGGGCCTGAATATCCCGCCAGATCACAATGCGCTGGCGCGGCGAGAGGGTCAGCCCCTCCGAGGGACACACCGGCTCGCAGAAGCCACACTCGATGCATTTGTCCACCAGCGGATCCGCCTCCGGCAGAGGCTTCAGGTTCTTGAGATGGATCTGCGGATCCTCCGAGAGCACTACATCCGGGTTGAGCAAATTCTCCGGGTCCAGCAACCGCTTGATCTGCCACATCAGTTGCCAGGCATCGTGCCCCCATTCCAGTTCCACGAACGGCGCCATGTTGCGACCGGTACCGTGTTCCGCTTTCAGCGAACCACCAAACTCCACCGCCACCAGCTGCGCCACGTCTTGCATGAAGGCTTCATAACGGGCAACTTCCGCGGGGTCGTCAAAGCCCTGTGGAAACACGAAGTGCAGGTTGCCTTCAAGGGCGTGGCCAAAGATGATCGCGTCGTCATAGCCATGCTTCACGAACAGCGACTGGAGGCGGGTGACCCCCTCGGATAGCTGATCAATCGGGAAGGTCACATCCTCGATGATCACGGTGGTGCCGTTCGGTCTGACTGCCCCCACGGCAGGGAAGGTACCCTTACGAATGGCCCACAGCTGATCAGACACTCTGGCGTCGCGGGTAAAGTCCACCTGCTGCTCCAGCGGGAATTCAGCGAGGCACGCCCTGATCCGGGTCAGCTGCTCATCCAGAACCTGCGAAGACGACGCCCGGGTCTCCACAAGCAGCGCGCAGGCGCTTTCCGACAGATCATGAATCCAGTCCGGCAGGCCCGGCTTGTCCTGCACCGAACGAAGACTGCGTCGATCCAGCAGTTCCACCGCCGCCACCGGTTGTGAGCGCAGCGCCGACGCTGCCCGGCAGCAGCTCTCCGCATCCCGGAACACCAACAGGGCCGTGGCTTTGTCAGGGTATTCGGGAACGGTGTTGTAGGTTACCGCGCTGACGAAACCCAGCGTGCCTTCGGAGCCCACCATCAGGTGCGTCAGGATGTCGAGTGGACAGGTAAAATCCACCAGGGCGTTCAGGGACAGGCCGGTGGTGTTTTTCAGGCGGTATTTATGTCGAATACGCTCCGCCAGGTCGGGATTCTCCCGGGTATTGATGGCCAGCTTTTTCAGGGCCGCCAACAGATCACCGTGGCTGTCGCGAAACGCCGAAACGCTTGCCGGATCCTCGGTATCCAGCACTGCCCCGTCGGCCAGCACCAGCCGCATTCCGGCCAGCGTATGGTAGCTGTTCTGGGCCGTACCACAGCACATACCGCTGGCATTGTTCGCAACAATGCCGCCAATCTTACAGGCGTTGATGGACGCCGGATCCGGTCCGATCTTGAAGCCCTTGGGTGCCAACCAGGCATTCGCCTGAGCGCCAATCACACCCGGTTGCAGACGAATCTGGCGGCCTTCTTCCCGGATGTCGTGGCCGTTCCACTGATCGCCCAGAACAATCAGGATCGAATCACTGATCGCCTGTCCGGAAAGGCTGGTACCGGCGGCCCGGAAGGTCACCGGGACCTTGTGGCGGCGGGCGATGGCCAGGAGATCGACAACCTCTGCTTCATCCTGAACCCGCACCACCACCTTTGGGATCAGGCGGTAGAAACTGGCGTCGGTTCCGAACGCAAGGGTGGACACCGGATCGTTAAAGACCCGGTTTTCGGGAATCCGTTGCCGGATATCGGCCAACACTTCCGGGGTAAAAGTCATGCATCCTCCAGAACCAGCACAATGAGCTCACGGGGGCCGTGGGCGCCATAGGCCAGCACCTGTTCGATGTCCGCGGTCTTGGACGGGCCAGACACCAGCAGAACATTTGTTGGCAGCCCCGCCGCCCAGTCCTGAGCCACCATCATGTCATACAGATTGTCGTGAATCTCGCTGGCCTTGAGCAGGGCAATGTGTACCGGCGGCACCAGGCTCATCAGCCGCGGTTCATGGCGATCCGGCCAGAGCACGAGCGTGCCGGTGGCGGCAATACCGCCAAGGGTACCGGTCAGGCTGGCCTCCACGTTCCAGAACAGCTCTTCTTTCCAGGCTTCCACCGGCTGATCGTAGGCCAATAACTCGACCTTCTGCTCCGTGGCCTCGAAGTAAGCCTGCAGCGCCCGGCCATGTTCTCTCGACGGGGCGCACAACAGGTTGGTGAGGTTGCGTTTGTTCAGCAGCTGCGTCACCAGGTCCGGCCAGCTGTCAGAATGGCACTGGTGCACTTCCGTGTGGACCGCTTCCATCAGGCTACGCAACCGGTCGATCCGGTCTTCCGGCGCGTACCGCCAGGGGACCGTAACCAGCCGCTCATCAAATTCGTCGGGGCGGGGCGTGGTGCCGGCGAGGCTGTTTCTCAATTTGCCAAGGATGTTCGCGCGGGCGCTCATGATGGCCGACCTCCGTTCTGGTCAAGGTGCCGGGCCGCCAAATCATGCAGGGAGCGGCGGGCCGGCACCGGCGCACTGTGATTCTCGGTCCAGGAGCCGGCTTTTTTCGGGGCCAGCACCCGGAATCGGGTCGCGGCCCAGAGAAAACTGCGATACAGCGCCGGCCGGGTATTCAGCATCTGCCAACCACGCCAGATCCACCTTTCCGTCCGGGAATATTTGGCGCCGCCACCTTTCACCTGCTGCGGTTGCTCCGGGTTTTTCACGTTCTCCTGACGTAGGCGCTGCAGAAGTTCAGGAATGGGAATCTTGACCGGACAGACCTCGCCGCAGGCTCCGCACAGAGAGGAAGCACTGGGATGGTCCGGCACCTTGTCCAGTCCAGCCATGTGCGGCGTGATGATCTTGCCAATGGGGCCTGGGTAGACCTCACCGTAGGTGTGGCCGCCCACCCGGGTATACACTGGGCAGTGATTCATGCAGGCGCCGCAGCGGATGCAGTTCAGGGTCTGGCGCATCTGGGCATCGGCAAAAGCGCCGGTGCGGCCGTTATCCAGCAGCACCAGGTGCACCTCTTCCGGACCATCCAGCTCGTCGGGCTTGCGGGGGCCGGAGATCAGGTTCACGTAGGTGGTAATGGGCTGACCGAGGGCCGAGCGCGTCAGCAGGGACACCAGGGGCACCACGTCCCTCAGGTTCGGCACCACTTTTTCAATGCCTGTTACCGCAATGTGCACGGGCGGCGCCGTCGTGCTCATGCGCCCGTTGCCTTCGTTTTCCACCAGCAGCAAGGTGCCGGTTTCGGCGATGGCGAAGTTCACTCCGGAAACACCCACATCCGCTTCCATGAATTTCCGGCGCAGGGTCCGGCGACCAATCTGGATCAGTTGGTTAACGTCTTCGGTCTCCGGCTCGCCCAGTTTGTCGTGGAACAGCTTGGACACCTGCCGCGCGTTCTTGTGGATCGCCGGCATGATGATGTGGGAGGGCTTTTCGTTGTCGAGCTGAACAATGTATTCCCCCATGTCGGATTCCAGGCATTCGACGCCCCGCTCCGCCAGGTAGTCGTTCATCTCCATTTCTTCGCTGACCATGGACTTGCCTTTCACCACCTGGCTGCCCTTGCGGGCTTCGATGATGCCATGCACCAGGCTGTTGGCTTCCTCGACGGTCTCCGCCCAGTGAACCTTGACGCCGTTCTCCGTCAGCTTCTGTTCAAGCTGCTCCAGCAAATCCGGCAGACGGGAAAGGGCACCGGCCTTGATCCGGTTGCCCAGTTCCCTCAAGCCTTCACGCTCGTCGGCATCCGGAAAGGCGTTGGCCCGCTTGGTCATCAGCGAGTCCATGGCCACACGGAAATTGTTGCGCAGCTGACCGTCCGCAAGGGCTTCTTCGGCGCGGCCCCGGAAGTCCGGGGTCAGCTCGGTAACCGGAATACGCTGACTCATGCCACCTCCCCTGCGTTGGCGCCGTTGGTACGCTCCCAGAGGAAACTGGCCAGGTGCCGGCCCCGGAAGCTCTTTTTCTGTTTCTCCAGCGACCCGTTGATGTTCATCAGGCAGCCGCCGTCGGCGGTCACCATTTCAACCGCGCCGGAGTCGATCAGTGAACGGGTCTTGTCTTTAACCATGGCCCCTGAAACTTCCGGCATTCGCACCGAGAAGGTGCCGCCAAACCCACAGCATTCGCTTTCATGGTCGTGATCGATACGTTCGACACCTTCAAGCTGCTGCAAGAGCTCGCGGGCGTGCAGGTGGGTGTTCATTTCCCGGCGGGCCGAACAGGAGGTGTGCAGTGCAATCTTGCTGGGCGCGCCCCGGTCCGCCAGCTGCACCCGGCAGACTTTCAGCAGGAACTCGGTCAGCTCGAAGGTGCGCTCGGCGAGCGCTTCTACCCGCTTGAGCGTGTCCGGCTCATCGGCAAACAACGCCGGGTAATGGTGCCGGAACATCCCGGCACAGGAGCCGGACGGCACCACGACCGGCAGACCCGATCGATCGAGGATATCCAGCTGGGCGCGGGCCACTGCCTTGGCCTCATCCCGATATCCGGAAGTCCAGGCGGGCTGCCCGCAACAGCTCTGCTCCTGGGGGAAATGCACGCGAACACCTTCCCGCTCCAGCAGGCGAATGGCATCCAGCCCGGCCTCAGGAAAGAACAGATCCACCACGCAGGTACCGAACAGAGTGACCGCTTCCGGCTTCTCCGGGTAATGCCGGTCGGCTTCCCGCTCGGGCGATACCCGGGTGGCATTGGGAGCGGCATCGTAAAACAGCTGACTCATTGATTGCGCCTCAAGACAGTCTCAGACAGACAAACTGAAAATTGGTAATACCAATTTACACACAGTAATAACCAAGGTATTCGAGACCGCTTGCTGATGTCAAAGTTTTCCGCAGCAGACTTCAGTCTAACCATCGCAGATACACCGGGGCTTGGCCTGAATCGCGCACTATGGTATTGGTATTACCAATAAATTCTTGGACAGGAAATTCGTTCTTATGGACGTCGGACAGATCGCCCCACGCAGACTCGCGGACACCATTGTGGAACAGCTGGAAACCATGATTCTGGAAGGCACCCTGCAACCGGGCGAGCGGCTGCCCCCGGAACGGGTATTGTCGGAGCAGTTCGGCGTGTCCCGCCCTTCCCTGCGGGAGGCCATTCAGCGGCTGACCGCCAGAGGCCTGCTGATCAGCCGCCAGGGCGGAGGAAACTATGTCACTGAGTCCCTCGGCGGCAGTTTCAGCGATCCGCTGATTCCTCTGCTTGAAAACCGGCCAGACGCACAACGGGATCTGCTGGAATTTCGCCGCACACTGGAGGCGGACTGCGCCTATTACGCAGCCTTGCGAGCGACAGAGGTCGACAGGGCTCACCTGAAAACCGCTTACGAGGCACTGCAAGCCTGCTATGGCAGCGACAGGAACCGGGACCTGGAAGCCGAAGGGGCAGCCGATGCCCGGTTCCACCTGGCGATTGCCGAGGCGAGCCACAACGTGATTCTCCTGCATACCATACGAAACCTGTTCAACATGCTGAAAAGCAACGTGGTTACCAACATCGGCGGCATGTATCGAAGAGAGGCGGAGACCCGGCAGGGTCTGGTGGAACAGCACCGGATGCTGTACGAAGCCATCACTGAAGGCAGGGCCGAGGAAGCCCGGGAACTGGCCGGCAAGCACATCCAGTACGTTCAGCAAGTACTCTCAGAACGCAGTGAGAGCCACCGCCGACTGGAGCGCTCCCTGCGGAGGGACAAGCTCGCCCGATCCTGAGCCCATGCGGTGAGGGCCTCAGAGCAGGCGATTGATCTCTTTCCACAGCCTGCGATAGGCATCGGCGGCAACGGAGCTGGGCGCGAGCAGCTCTACCGGCGTGCCCTCTTCGCCCATCTTCTCCACCACGCTGGCGTTCGGAATGATGGTTTTCAGGCCTTTGGGTAAAATCTCATCCTGCGCGTTGATCAGCTCCCGGTGCAGCCCTTTGCGCCGGTCGGCCATGGAATAGAACGGGTGCAGCTTACCCGGCTTCAACTTCTTATCCTTGGCAAACTCCAGCAATTGCTTCCAGCTGTTGAGAGACAGCCAGGTGGGAATCACCGGCACGAACACCTCGTCTGCCGCCTTCAGCACCTGCTCGGAAAGCCTGGAAAGCGACGGCGGGCAATCCAGTACCACGAGACTGGTTTCTTCAGACAGCGGCGCCAGCCACTGTTTGATCAGGTTGCTGCCATCCTCCTGATCCAGCTTTACATCCAGGTTGCGGAAACTGGTGTGAGACGGGATGAAATCCAGGTTTTCATAGTCACTTTCGTGAATGAATTCGGCGATGGGCGTCTTGCCCTTGAGCAGCTGCGATAACTTGTGCCCTTTGATTTTGTCGGCCCCAGCCAGATACCAGCTGGAGGCGCCCTGGGGGTCAAGATCCCAGAGCAGTGTGGGATAGCCGGCCTGGCTGGCCAGATAGGCGATATTCACGGCGGCGGCGGTTTTGCCAACACCGCCCTTCAGACTGTAAAACGCAATGGTCCTCATCCTGTCAGATCCCTTAATCCAGGCATAAAAAAACCGGGGAAGTCCCCGGTTAAAGCATTCACACGATGCACAACACAATGCATGTCGTCCTGATGAGTTTTCAGGCTATGCTTTCCCGGTGACAGTTTGATGACAGCCTTCAGGCCATCCTCAAAATTCCCGCATCCTTACTGGCTTACTTTCTCCCAGACGGTCAGCTCGGAGAAGCTGTGCTGGAACTTGTTTCTCGTTTCCCTGATGACAAACGGCAGGCTCCAGGGTTCGAACAACAGCCGGAAATGGGGCGCCAACATCTCCTTGAGGCCGTCGAATGTCGAGAAATCTTCTCCGTTCTTCTTGAACCCGCCAACCCAGTGTTCCTTCGGCGTGTACTCTTCCAGCCAGGTATAGGGTGAGGCAATCACCAGAAGCCCGAGTTCGTTAATCCGCTCATGAATGGTCTCCAGAAACAGAGATGGCTGGTACAACCGGTCGATCAGGTTGCCTGCGAGTACCAGATCATACCCGGTGAACTGCGATGGCAGATCGCAGGCGTCGCCCTGATGAAAAGACACGCGCTCAGCGGCCTCCTCCAGCCCGAGGGACGCAAGAGACTGGTCCTGAAAGGTTACCAGCTCCCCCTCCTCCGGGCGCGCATAACGCACCCTTCTGTCACTGGCGACTTCCTGGCATTTGTTGACGAACGCCCTGGAAAAATCAATGCCGTCCACGTGCCGGAAATGGCGGGCCAACTCAAGGCTGGTGCGGCCCACGGCACAACCAATATCCAGCGCACGATCCAGGGGCCTGCCATCCATCGCATGCATGGCAGCATCCGCCAGCGCCTTGGGGAAGTTGGCCTCTCCGTGCCACCGCTCGCCAAAGTGAAATTCCAGGTATTGGGCGAGTGTGGTGTCGTTTTCATAGTACTCGGCTTGCTGCAAGAGAATTCTCCTACCCTGAATGGTTCAACGGCTTCATCTAGCGTAACAGGAAGTTGCCAATACCCTGATCAATAACCGTCTCTTCCGAGCGATCCTTGAGAGGTACGCCGGAAACCTCCTGACGGCGAGCCTCCCTGAGCAAATACCCGAGCCGCCGGCTCGCCTCTTCGAACGACAACCCAGCCGGGCGGATATTGGATATGCAGTTTCGGCTGGCGTCAGTCAGTCCGGGCTCCGGCGCCCAGGTCAGGTAAAGCCCGAGGCTGTCTGGAGAACTCAGGCCGGGGCGCTCACCAATCAGCACCACAACACATCGGGCGTTAAGCCGGTTACCGACATCATCACCAATCGCAACCCGTCCCTGAGAGACAACGATCAGGGGCGCCAGTTCCCAGGTCTGATCATCGGCCTCAAGATTCGCCAGCAGCGCCTCGAGAAACCCCACGGCGTTTTCCTGTACGCCATAGGAGGACAAGCCGTCTGCGACCACGAGAGCCAGGTCGACCGGTGAATCACCGGTGTGGCCCTGGCGGTCCAGCGCCTCACAGGATTTCTGGCTGAGCCTGCGCCCGAGATCCGGGCGTTGCAGGTAGGTTATCCGGTCGCTGGCCTGACTTTGCAGATGAACCGGCTCATGGGGCAATAACGCTTTTCTCCGCTCGGTCAGTTCGGCCAGGTCCTTCATCAACGCTGAGGTATCCAGTGGCAGATGGACCGCATCCCTTGCCTGGGCATGGGCGAGCTGAAACGCCAGCATCTCATGCGTGGGCAGGCTGATACCGGCCCGGCCAAGACCAATCCGTGCATCGGTCCAGGCTGAGAGCCGGCGCCAGGGGTTGGCGATTACTGATGGCTTATGGTCAGTCATGATCCGACCCCTCCGGGCAAACTGGCCAGGCTTTTCCGGAAGGCTTCTGGTAACCCGTCTGCGGGCACCTTGCCCGCGCCATCCTGGAAAATCTGCATGCGGGTGAGCCACTGTTCGAATTCCGGCGCCGGCCGTTTGTCGAGCACCCGGCGAACGTAAAGGGCATCGTGAAACGAGGTGGTCTGATAGTTCAGCATGATGTCGTCGGAGCCGGGTATACCCATGATGAAGTTACAGCCGGCCACGCCCAATAAAGTCAGCAGGTTGTCCATGTCGTTCTGATCGGCCTCGGCATGATTGGTGTAGCAGATATCACACCCCATTGGCAGGCCCAGCAACTTGCCACAGAAATGGTCCTCCAGCCCGGCCCGCGTGATCTCCTTACCGTCAAACAGGTATTCCGGCCCGATAAACCCGACCACGGTATTCACCAGAAGCGGCTCGAATTTGCGGGCCACGGCGTACGCCCTGGCCTCGCAGGTTTGCTGATCGACACCGTGATGGGCATCGGCCGACAGCGAGCTGCCCTGGCCGGTTTCAAAATACATCACGTTGTTACCCACTGTGCCGCGGTTGAGAGACAACGCTGCGTCCCGGGCCTCGGCCAGGGTGGCCAGATCAAACCCGAAACTCCTGTTCGTGGCTTCGGTGCCGCCAATGGACTGGAACACCAGATCCACCGGAGCCCTGTGCTCGATGGCTTCCAGGGTATTGGTTACATGGGTCAGTACGCAGGACTGGGTGGGAATCTCGTACTTGCGGATCACCTCATCCATCAACTGCAGCAGCCGGACACTCTGGGCCACGTTGTCCGTGGCAGGATTGATTCCGATCACCGCATCGCCGCTGCCATACAGCAACCCGTCCAGGATGCTGGCGGCAATACCTGTTATATCATCCGTGGGATGATTGGGCTGGAGCCGCGTCGACATCCGCCCCGGCAGGCCGACGGTGCTTCGGAAAGCGGTTTGCACCCGGCATTTCTGCGCGACCAGGATCAGGTCCTGGTTGCGCATGATCTTGCACACAGCCGCCGCCATCTCCGGAGTTATCCCGGCGCGGATGCGCACCAGCATCTCGGGCGTGGCCAGATCGCTCAGCAACCAGTTCCGGAAGTCGCCCACGGTCAGGTGGGAAACCGGCTCAAAGGCCCCGACATCGTGGTCGTCGAGAATCAACCGGGTAACCTCATCCTGCTCGTAGGGGACGAGGGCTTCAGTCAGAAAGGTCTTCAGGGGCAACTCGGCCAGAGCCATCTGGGCCACCACCCTTTCCTCGGCGGTATGGGCGATGACGCCGGCCAGCCGGTCACCTGAGCGCGCGGGCGTTGCCTTCGCCATTAACTCTGCCAGCGTTGCAAACTGCCATCGCCGGTTTCCCAGACTGTACCGATACATTGCCCTCTCCCTGAGGTTCAAACTCCTACTATCTTAGGTGAATATCACCCGGGCAGATCAATAGCACGGTTAGTTTTCGGTGGGCGACCCTGTTCTGAGCAATCCCGTGAGCCAGTCCGTCAGCTCGGGATAAGCGTCGAGATCGAGCACGAATTCCTGCCCCCTGGCAGCACAAGACAGATAGCACCAGGGCGGTTCCAGGCACCACCGGTCCGGCCTGGTGTGATAGCTCAGGGGAGGCCGTTTATCGCCAGGATAAAACCCGGCGGGCAGGCGCCACCGGGTGGGCAGACGGCTCTGGGGGTCGGTCAGGACCAGCTCCTCGCGAAGCTCTGGAAACACGCCACTGCCGGACCAGACCTCTGCGCCGCCTGCCAATCGAAACGACAGTGAGGACGTGTAGAGCGTATTGCCTGGATCCGGCTCACCGTGGCGGTGCGGATGATACCGGGCCCATGGCAGGGCATCCGGAGCCAGTTCGTCAACAGTATGAACCCGGTCGATATGAAGCCACCCCCAGAGGGCATGGAACGGCCGGGTTCCGGGCACAAAACGCCAGCGCCGGTTATGCATTTCGGCGTGGCGGAAAACGCCGAAGAACAGAAAAAGATCTCCCGGCTCAACGCCCTGATTGCGAAGGTGCCCCTGGGCTGAGCCAGTCTGACCCAGCAGAGGTCGCCAGCCTTCTCCGCGGGGGTAGGCACTCGCTATCAGATCCGGATCCAGGTGGGCACCGTGACTACCCCGGATTCGGCCACCGGTGAGATCCCGGGCAATCTTGCCGAGCCTGCGTTTGTGGAAAACCACATCGTCATAGCGGATTCGGGACCGGGTATCAGGAATAGGCAAAACGCACAGCGAGCCATCCGGCAGGACCGGGCTGGGACATCCACCGGCAGAAGAATCAAATCCTTTTCGGCTGAGGATCAATCGCATGGCATTACTCGAAAAGCATGAAGGCTGAACGGGCGGTAAATGCTATCTTAGACAAAACAAAAATGCGCGAATGTCACTGACCGGAACCGCCAACACCATGAGAATTGTCTGCATCTCCGACACCCACAGCATGCACCGCCAGATCCAGGTTCCGGACGGCGACCTGTTGATTCACGCCGGGGATTCCCTCGGGGTTGGCACACTGGACGAACTCGAGGATCTGGACCAGTGGTTCTCGGAGCTGCCCCATACCAACAAGATACTGATTGCCGGAAACCACGACTGGTGTTTCCAGGACGAACCGGCAGAGGCCCGGGAACTGGTGCGTAACGCTCATTATTTGCAGGACAGCCCGTTGGAGCTTGCCGGCCTGAAGTTCTGGGGCAGCCCGTGGACGCCAGTGTTCTTCAACTGGGCATTCAATCTGGAACGGGGCGATGCCATTGCCGAGCGCTGGGCCCGCATCCCCGGAGACACCGATGTCCTGATCACCCACGGGCCTCCCGCGGGTGTTCTCGACAGAATCGAGTCTCCCTCTGGCATCGTGCGCCCTGGCTGTGAGGCCCTGGCCGAGCGGATCGCAAGACTGTCCCTGAAACTCCATATCTTTGGCCATATTCACGAAGGCCACGGCGAAGAACAGATTGGCGATTGCCTGTGCGTAAACGCCAGCACCTGTAACGGCAGTTTCAAACCGCTGAACCCGCCGATTGTGATCGATCTATAGCACCGTTCGCGGCTAATCTTGAAACAGGCGCCGGCAGACACCATGTTTTCTATCTCTCGAATTCCACTTTTACTGCGGGAGCTCCATGCCTGACTGTCCAGATTACTCGCTGCTCGAACTGGCCTCCGTCCGCGAGGGCGATTCGGTAGGCACCACGCTTGCCAACAGCGTGGCCTATGCCCAACGGGCCGAGAAACTCGGTTTCAAGCGCTTCTGGCTGGCCGAGCATCACAACATGGAAGGCATCAGCAGTTCCGCGACGTCTGTCCTGATCGGACACATCGCGGGTAAAACAGAGTCTATTCGGGTCGGTTCCGGTGGTGTCATGCTGCCCAACCACCCGCCACTGGTCATTGCCGAGCAATTCGGAACACTGGAGAGTCTGTACCCGGGGCGGATTGACCTTGGACTGGGCCGCGCGCCGGGCACTGACCCGGTGACCGCGCGGGCCCTGAGGCGCGACGGTCTGGGTGCTGAACAGTTTCCTGAGGATGTCGCCCGGCTTCAGTCCCTGCTTGGCCCCCTGCAGCCAGGACAGCCCGTGAAGGCCATTCCCGGCGCGGGCACCAATGTGCCGCTCTGGCTGCTGGGATCAAGCCTTTACAGCGCCCAGCTGGCCGCCATGCGCGGTCTGCCCTATGCCTTCGCCGGACATTTCGCACCCCGGCTCTACAGGGAAGCGCTCAAAGTTTACCGCGACAACTTCCAGCCCTCGGAAACACTTGAACAACCCTATGCCATGCTTGCCCTGCCAGCCGTTCCGGCCGATTCCATTCAGGAGGCAGAGTTTCTTGCTACCACCAGCTACCAGCGCATTCTCGCCCTCTTCCGCGGACAACCGCTGTGGATGAAACCGCCTGTAAACAGCATGGACGGGCTCTGGAACGCGGGCGAGAAAGCCAGTGTGAAGGATTTTCTGGGTCTGCAATTGCTTGGCGATGCCGAAACGATCGGGAGACAGCTGCGGCAGATTCTCTCGGACATTGAGGTCGAGGAGCTGATGTTCACGGTGGATATCTACGACCCCGAGAGGCGCCGGCATGCGCTCGACATCCTGGCGCAAACCAGAAATGCCGGGCTGGCATTGTCCTAAAGCACAGATTCCACCGCGTCGATCAGCTCCGGATCCTGTGGGCGCACCCGGCTCGGAAAGGAGTCGACGACCGTGCCGGAACGGTCAATCACATACTTGGTGAAGTTCCAGCGCGGGGGTTGGCTCTGCTCATTGATGGCCCGGAACACCGGGTTGGCCTCGGCCCCGGTCACCGCTCCCGGTGCGATCATGGTGAAGGTCACTCCGAAGTTCTTGAAACAGACGGTGGCCGCCTCGGCTTCGGAATCTGCCTCCTGCCGGAAATCGTCGCTGGCGAAGCCGACCACAACCAGCCCTTTCTCCGAATACTGTTTGTGCAGGGCCTCGAGCCCCTCGAACTGCCCTGTGTATCCGCAACGGCTGGCGGTGTTGACCACCAGCATGGGTTTGCCAGCCGCGAGATCACAGAGGTTTACCGTGTCTGTTGAGTGAAGCTTGCGTTGTTCATGATCGAGAAACGCCGGACAACTGTCCGCCATGACCACCTGCGCTCCTGAAAGACCGAGAATCAAAGCGGTGATTATCAGACCTCGTTTTACCTGTTTCATGGATCCGGATTCCCTGTTCAACTAGGTTGATGTATACGCCGCAACCGGACCGATGGCTCAGCCAGCACGGTGGACAGAGCAGGCCCTGCCGCTCATCATTCAGGTGATTAAAGCGTTCAGCACCGGAGCAACATTCATCATGACAGACACCCCGATCCACGTCTTCCTTTCCCACGGCCTGGAGAGCGGCCCCGGCAGCACCAAGATCCAGGCCATGAAAGCCGAGGCCGAAACCTTTCCGGGCATTCAGGCCCACGCCATTGATCACAGCAGCACCCGGGATCCAGCGACACGGCTGGCCCAGATGCGCGAGGCAATGGCTGAATGCAATGCCAAGCCGGAAAACACCATCCTTGCCGGTTCCAGCATGGGTGGCTGGGTCTGCGCCCAGACATCCTCGGAAACGCCTGTTCTGGGATGCTTCATGCTGGCGCCAGCCCTGGCGATGGCCCGGTATCCCCAATCCAGCCCGCTGATCCAGGCGGACCACCGTCAGATCATTCATGGTTGGGATGACGACGTGGTAGCGGTAGCGCCGGTGCTTGATCTGGCCCGTGATCAGGGCCTTCCGATTCTGGTCCTGCCGGATGGGCACCGACTGGAAAACAGTCTTGATCGGGTCGTCAGTGAGTTCCGCGAATTCCTTCAAACCTGCCTTTCAGATATGAATCGACCGTGAATTCATGGACTTGCGAAACCGACAAAACCTCCGTTGCTAAAATGATTGTTTTGGCCATTTTCTTGCGAAAACCGCTTTGTTTTGCCAGTCTTTATTAATGTAACAATACATTACGGTAAAAACACGAACGGAGAAAACCCGATGAGCAGCATGAGTAAGTTCAAGAAACTGGCCGGAATTTCAGCGTTCGCGTTCGCTGCGATGACCATGGCGAACTCTGTAAACGCCGCTAACTGGCGCTATGCGCACGAAGAGTACGAAGGCGACGTTCAGGACGTATTCGCGTACAAGTTCAAGGAATACATTGAGGACAACTCTGACCACACCCTGCAGGTATACCGTTTCGGCGAGCTGGGTGAGTCTGACGACATCATGGAGCAGACCCAGGCAGGCATCCTGAACTTTGTTAACCAGTCACCCGGCTTTACAGGCTCCCTGATTCCGGAAGCGCAGATCTTCTTTATTCCTTACCTGATGCCGACCGACATGGATACGGTGATCGAATTCTTCCGCACCAGTAAAGCCATCAATGAAGACTTTCCGGAGCTTTACGCAGAGAAGGGACTGGAGCTTCTCAAGATGTATCCGGAAGGGGAAATGGTTGTAACGGTTGATGAGCCGGTCACCCAGCCCGAGGACTTCAACAACAAGAAGATCCGGGTCATGACCAACCCGCTGCTGTCAGAAACCTATTCTGCCTTCGGCGCGACACCGACCCCGCTGCCCTGGGGTGAAGTCTATGGTGCGCTGCAGACCAACATGATCCAGGGGCAGGAAAACCCGATCTTCTGGATCGAGTCCGGCGGTCTTTATGAAGTGTCCCCGAACCTGGTCTTCACCAAGCACGGCTGGTTCACCACTGCCATGATGGCCAACCAGGATTTCTATAATGGCCTGTCTGACGCCGACAAGAAACTGGTTCAGGACGCTGCAGACTTTGCCTTTGAAGAAATCATTGTGCACATCGACGGTCTGGCTGACGAAGCCCTGGCCAAGATCCAGAAAGCCAGCGATGAAGTCACCGTCACCCGTCTGAACGACGAACAGATCGAAGCCTTCAAGGCCCGTGCGCCCCAGGTGGAAGAGAAGTTCATCGAAATGACTGGCGACAGTGGCAAAGAACTGCTGAACCAGTTCAAGGCAGACCTGGAAGCAGTTCAGAACAATTAAGACTAGTGGAACCACTCCCGCCGGCTCTGGCCGGCGGGCAGCTGTGCTAACCCCGCCCCGCCGGGGATTCCCTACCGGCAGGGAGCGACATGCTCTGGAGCAGACCCCATGTCCGAGAATTCCCCGGATCTTGAAGACGACACCGGCACCTACGAGTCCGGCCTGCCCGGATTTCTGGGGACCATCGATGAAATCATTGCCAAGGTCGAGGCGTTCATGCTGGCCGCTGGCGTCATCCTGATGGCAATCAATACCTGTGTGAATGTCATTGCGCGGTATGTATTCGGTGAAGGCCTCTTTTTCTCAGGTGAAATCAACCGGATCCTGATTATACTCATCACCTTTGCCGGCATTGGCTATGCAGCCCGCCACGGCAGGCACATCCGGATGTCCGCAATCTACGACGCACTGCCAGTCAAGGGCCGCAAGGTTTTGATGATCATCATCGCCCTGTTCACGTCTCTTGTGATGTTCTTTCTTTGCTACCACTCCTTCGGATACATCGAAACTCTTTACAGTCGTGGGCGTATTCTGCCCGCCCTGGGCTTTGAGATCTGGTGGATTTATATCTGGGTCCCGATCGGTTTTGCCATTACAGGTATTCAGTACCTCCTGACGGCCATCAAGAACTTCACCAGCAAGGATGTTTATCTTTCCACTGGGGTTGTCGACGGCTACGCGGATACAGAATCGGAAGTATGAACCCTGCAGCTGACGTTAAGGAAGGATAGGAAATCATGGCAACTATAATGATGTTGATCATGATCGGGTTGCTGCTGCTGGGCTTCCCGATGATGGTTCCGCTGATCACAGGTGCGGTGGTCGGCTTTGTAATGATGTTCGATGGCTTCGGCCAGATGGGCACCTTCGTCCAGCAGATGATGGGCGGTATCCGGCCCGCCTCACTGATTGCTGTGCCGATGTTTATTCTGGCGGCGGACATCATGACCCGCGGTCAATCCGCTGACCGGCTGATCAACATGGTCATGGCGTTCATCGGCCACGTAAAAGGCGGCCTTGCCATCAGCACCGCCACGTCCTGCACGCTTTTTGGTGCCGTGTCCGGATCGACCCAGGCTACGGTGGTAGCCGTTGGTTCGCCTCTGCGGCCCAAATTGCTCAAAGCGGGCTATTCAGACTCGTTTTCGCTGGCACTGATCATCAATTCCAGTGACATTGCCTTTTTGATACCCCCGAGTATTGGCTTCATCATCTACGGGGTTATCTCCGAGACGTCCATTGCCGAGCTGTTCATTGCCGGTATCGGGCCAGGCTTGATGATTCTGGTCATGTTTTCCATCTACTGCCTGATTTATGCTCGCGTCAACAACCTCCCGACCGAGGAGAAGTCCACCTGGCGCCAGCGGGTCATATCCATGCGCGAGGCTCTATGGCCGCTGTTTTTCCCAGTTATTATCGTCGGCGGGATCTACGGGGGTATCTTCAGCCCGACAGAAGCGGCGGCCGTTTGCGTGCTCTACGCCTTCCTGCTGGAATTCGTAGTGTTCCGCTCACTCAAGCTTGCTGACATCTATCGTATTGCAAAGTCCACCGGCCTGATCACTGCTGTCGTCTTTATTCTTGTAGCCGTGGGCACCGGCTTCTCCTGGATCATTTCCTTTGCCCAGATTCCCCAGGCCATTCTGGACGCAGTCGGAATTAGCGATATGGGCCCCGTTGGCGTGCTGATTACCATCTGTATCGCTTTCTTTATTGCCTGCATGTTCGTTGACCCGATCGTGGTGATTCTGGTGCTGACGCCGATCTTTGCACCGGCTATCGAAGCTTCTGGCATCGACCCGGTTCTGGTGGGCGTGCTGATTACCCTTCAGGTAGCCATCGGCTCGGCAACGCCACCGTTCGGCTGTGATATTTTCACCGCCATAGCGATATTCAAGCGCCCTTATCTCGAGGTTATTCGCGGCACGCCGCCATTCGTAATCATGCTGATATCCGCTGCCGGGTTACTGATTGCGTTCCCGCAAATTGCGTTGTTCCTGCGCGACCTGGCCTTCAGGTGATCTGATCATCCTGAAGAGTGAATACAAAGGAGTACGACATGTTCAAACGGATTCTGGTGGCGGTAGACGGCTCGATGACCTCGTTCGAGGCCTTGAGCAAGGCTATTGAGCTACAAGAACTGACTGATGCGGAGATCTACCTGCTGTGTGTGTACAAGCATCACAGCCTGTTTGAGGCATCTCTGTCGATCGGACGACCGGCTGAAATGGACATCCCGGATAAAGTGCTTTCGGAATATGCCA
Organism: Marinobacter sp. DSM 26671; assembly: GCF_900112835.1. NCBI lineage: Bacteria > Pseudomonadati > Pseudomonadota > Gammaproteobacteria > Pseudomonadales > Marinobacteraceae > Marinobacter > Marinobacter sp. DSM 26671. The sequence goes on from NZ_FONF01000006.1 coordinate 113,433, forward strand.
AGGATGTGGTCAATCACGCGAAACAACTGGCGGCGGAACGCGGCGGCAAAAATGTCCGCGGCTTCGTCAAAGCCGGTAAACCCTCAAAAGTCATTGTAGAGTTTGCCAAAGAAAAAGGTGCGGACCTGATCGTCATCGGCACCAAGGGTACGCACAGTGACAAAGATGGCCTGTTTCTGGGCAGTGTTTCACACCGGGTTGCATCTCACGCCAAATGCCCGGTTCTGGTGGTGTGACCGTTCAACCAGAGACTTCGACCCGATTACGACCGGCTGACTTGGCGCGATAGAGCGCCTTGTCTGCCAGGGTCAGAAGCTGCAACGGCTTCGCACAGCTGGTTTGCCTTGTCCCTGGCGGCTTCCGATGTTGCCCCCGGCATGACCACCACAAACTCCTCACCGCCATACCGGCAAACAATATCACTCTCCCGGAACTGGTTCTGGAGGATGCCTGCAACTATCTTCAGGGCGTTGTCCCCGGCTTCGTGGCCGTGGGTATCATTAAATCTCTTGAAGTGGTCAATATCGACAATCAGCAGGGATAACGGCAAGTCGTTGCGCTGGGCGACGGCGCTTTCGTGCTCGAAAAGCTGATCGAAGTAGCGGCGGTTCTTGAGCCCGGTGAGCGCATCCTCGTAGGAAAACTTCTGCAGCTCCTCCAGCAGGAGTACACCCTCTGTCAGGTTGCCCGCGCTGGCCCACTCCACGTTCACCCAGAAGCACAGAGTGGCGCTTTCGATGTTTCTATCGCCCCTTTCAGCACCAGCACCCAAATAACCACCACGGCCAAAGAGAACAGAAGCATGTCCCAACTGACCGGGACCCGGCGGCCAGGTAATCCCACATCAAAGGCTTGTACGCAATCAGCAGACTGGCCTGGCTTTCCGAGACCAGCATCGGGGCGGAAGCCAGGGTAAACAGCGAGATACCTGCAAAGGTTTTCTTTTCTGTTTGCGGCAGCGCAAAAATGATGGCCAGCAATGCGATCAACGTGGCAAAGCCTGCGATCACCAGAGCTTCGAGGGAATTCTTGAGGATGTATAACACCAGATCCGGGTGGTCCATGATGGAGACTTCACCCCACAGACCGATATCCGTCTAGTTGGAGAAGATCCGGAAGTACACCGGTTTGCCTTCGTAATTCTCGGGCAGCACGATTTCATGCCAGGGCCTGCCTTCGAAGCGGCCACGCCCGTCAGCGTTGAACTCTCCGTACTGGTAGATTTTTTCACCCTCGAGCCAGACCTGAACAATGAGATCGACACTGAAGATGTAGAGGACGGGCTCCTGCCACTCGCCGGTTGGCAGGGTGACCCGGAACCAGACGTTTTCACGTCCTTCACGGCCGGGTGGATTGGAGGGGAAACCAATGCTGTTCCATTTTTCGGGTGCATCCTGCAACACCCACTTCGGGATACCATCGTTGGTGAAAGGTGAGTCACCCCAGCGGTATTCCCAACCCTGAGTTTTGTAACGATTAGCCCAGATTATAGCCCAGTCCCTGCGAAATCCGGAGCCCTCTGTCAGGGCATCCGACCGGTGCGCTCAAGACGGTTCGTCACCATACGATGATAAAGCCGGCTGAGCAGGGGCCGGATCACCGGCAGGCTGATAATCCATGCCAGAGGTTTGAGCAACGGCACGCGCGACATCAGCAGGATGTAGGCATCCAGCTCACTGTGGATATGGCCGTTCTGGTCCTCCACGTGCAGCTCCTTGAGCGCCATATCCGGGTCGATACCCCGGGCTTTCAGTTCTTCATCCCGACCCGTAATATCCACCCACTCAACCTGATCGGCAGCCCGGCCCGCCAGGCGTTCGTACTGGCGCCGGTCCCGCCGACAGCTGGGGCAGGCTCCATCGTAGAAAACACGAAGGGTATTGCCGCTCTCTGTCATTGCGGCCTCACCACCCATTCCGGGTCCTCAAACTCACCAATGGGTTTGATATCCACAAACGGCGCAGCACTGCGAATGATAGCGGCCACCTCAGGGTTATGCTGCCCTTCCATGGCATCCCGCTGTTCCTTGCTCTCCCAGGAGGCGATGGCAATCAGGGTGTTGGGGTCGCCAATCTTGCGGTGCAGCTCTGTACCCCGGGCTCCGGGCGCCTGCTGGATAATTTCGCTCGCTCTTACCCAGGCATCCGCGTATTCCTCCGCCGTGTGGCCTTCCCGGATATGCACTTCGAAAATAAACTTCATGAGACCTCCCGGCGACTGCCAGTCCAATCCGGTCGCGTTATCCCGTGATTGCGGCGAACACCGTTAACGTGAGGAGCGGCCCATCACCAGCAGCGCCAATAGCGCAGAGCCCACCATCAGCAACAGTGCCACCGCATTGAGCACGGGCGTCGACCCTTCCCGAAGGCGATTGAACAGGGCCACCGTCAACGGTGTATCACTACCTGTCAGCATAACGGTGGTATTGAAGTTTTCAAATGACATCAGGAAGGCCATGGCGGCGGCTCCGAAAATAGACGGCAAAAGCCAGGGCAGAGTCACGGTAAACCAGGCCACCAAAGGCGTGGCGCCCAGATTCAGGGCGGCTTCTTCCAGCTGGGGGTCGAACTTGCGCAGGCGGGCGGGAATCACCAGCGGCAGCAGCATCAGCAGGTACAGGAATTCCTTGCCCCGGAACTGTACCCGTTCAAACAACACGGCATTAACACACCCCAGGGCACAACGATTTCGCGCAGCACCGTGCCGTGGCCGCCACCCAGGTCGTAGCCGGCTTCGACCAGGTTCTCATCCATGCCATCGAGGGTTGTCACCAGTGGCACCGCCATGAACAGAAGGCCGTTGTACACCAGGCCGATGATGACCGCAACGTCGTTGTGGAGCATTTCCACCGGACCATCGACCCAGCCCAGTGCCTGTAGCCAGGAACTGAACAGGCCGCTTTCACGCAGCAGAATCATCCAACCGTAAGTACGCACCAACTCACTGGCCCAGAACGGAATCAGGCAGGCCAGAAACAGAATGCCTTTCGAACAGCCTCTGGCAAGACGGGCAATGTACCAGGCAATGGTGTCCCAGCTTTCCCGGACCTGGAACGATACCCGGAGCATCTGGAGATGGGGCAAGATCACCAGCAATACGATCCAGAGCAGGAACGGAGTGAGCAGCAACCAGAGGGATAATCGACTGACCGACGACCTCACAGACTCTCGGCTCCAAAAACCCTGGCCAGGGCCGGATTCCAGGCCAGCCGGATTGAACTGTCGGCAGACAGCCTGGGTGCCGAGCCATCCTGAGGCAGGCGGGCGTATACCGGTTGCCCACAGTTCTCTGCCTCGACCCGGCTGTTGGCCCCATCGAACAGGGTGGTGCGCACTTTCGCCTGCATCGATGAGAAGCCGGCACTGAGCGCATCCCCAGACAGCACCAGGGATTCGGGCCGGATATACAGTTCGGCCCGATGGCCGGTTCGAAGATTGTCCGATGCCACCCTGCCCTGAACCAGCACACCATCATCCAGACGGATTTCGGCCAGATCAAACCCCGCCCCGACTGTGGCGGAGCTTGGAAATCATGTCTTCATTGTTGGAGAGGGTCACCTGTACATCGATGCCGGTCTCCTCCTCAAACTGGGCGACCACATCATCCGGGGCGTAGCCACCCGAGGTGATCAGGCGCAGATCTTCGGCCAGCGTGGTGCCGGAAAAACTGGCGGTGGCAAGGGCTGCAGACAGCAAAAAAAAGCACGGTTCCGTGTCGAACGAGAGGGCATGATCATAACGTGTCCTTACTGGTGGCAATTCCAGAAGTTTGCTAACCATTTGTTATCAGGAAGTTATAGACCATGTATTGCAGTTTTGTGAAACCCGGCGCAAAAAAACGGAGGCCGCAGCCTCCGTTTTCAGCGGTGCCATGAAGTATCGACGCGCTCAACGCCCGGACTTCAACATCTCCCAGTACTTGGCATAGACCTGCAGGGCGTCGTCACCGATGTCGGTCTGGAACTCGGCATTGATCATGTCGGTGGCGTTCGGATAGCTTGCCCGGTTATTCGCAACTTCGTCCGGCAACAGGTCCCTCGCCGCCAGATTTGGTGTCGCATAACCAATCTCCTCGCTGATCAGGGCGGAGATTTCAGGCTGCAGTACGAAACTGATGAACTGGTGGGCCGCTTCCGGATTCTTGGCGTTCTTCGGAATCACGAAGCTGTCCAGCCAGGCAATGATGCCTTCTTCCGGATACACGTATTCCAGCGACTCCATGGTGTCCTTGCCCATCACGGCTTCGCCGTTCCAGATCATGCCAACATCGGTCTCGCCCTCCAGATACGGCATGCGGGGCGCATCGGAATTGAAAGTACGAACCGAGGGCATCAGCTCGGAAAGCTTTTCATAGGCCGCCTCGATCTCCTCCGGGTCGGTACTGTTACCGGAGTAACCCAGTACCCGCAGACCAACATGGAAAACCTCCCGCATGTCGTTGGTGAGCATCACGCGCCCCTCGAAACGGTCTTCCCACAGGTCTTCCCAGGCGGTGACAGGCTCCCCTTCGATGTCTGCGGTGTCCACGGCCAGCCCTGTGGTACCCCAGAGGTAGGGCACGGAGAATTTGTTCGCCGGATCGATATCCAGGTTCACCAGCTCGGGATCCAGATTATCAAACCCTTCGATCTTGCTGCGATCGATCGGCATCAGCAGGTCTTCCTGGCGCATCTTGCTGACGTAGTAGGTAGACGGCACCGCAAGGTCATAGGCTGCGCTGTCATCCAGCAGCTTCAGACGGGCATACATGGCCTCGTTACTGTCGTAGGTCGTGTAGACCACCTGAATGCCCGTTTCCTCGGTAAAACGGTCGAGGACTTCCTGAGGCATGTATTCGGACCAGTTATAGAGGTTGAGAACCTGGGGCTCCTCGGAACTGCACCCCGTCAATCCCACTGCCAGCAAGCCGGCCAGTGCCAGTTTCTTCATCGTTTGCTCCTTATCAGAATCCATTGAGACAACATCAGCATAACCAGTGAAAACGCCAGCAACAGTGTGCCCAGGGCATTCACCTCGGGTTTCAGGCCCACACGCACCATGGAGTAGATGCGCAGAGGAAGAATTTCATAGCTCGGGCCACTCACAAAGGTGCTGACCACCACATCATCGAGAGACAGTGTAAACCCTAGCAGCCAGCCTGCCAGTAACGCCGGCATGATCACCGGGATCAGCACGGTGCGGGTCATCGTAAAATCAGAAGCGCCCAAATCCCGGGCGGCCTCGGGCAGGCTCTCGTCGAAACCACTCAACCGGGCCATGACCGTGATCACCACAAACGGGAGGCAGAAGGTGACGTGGGCCAGCAGCAGCGATACATAGCCGAGCTGCAATCCCACCAACAGGAACAGGGCCAGCAACGAAATAGCCAGGACAATCTCCGGCGACATCATCACCACAAACAGCATGCCGTTGAGCAGCTTCTTGCCCCGGAATCGGTACCGGTGCAGGGCCAGGGCCGTCAGGGCACCGATAACCGTGGACACCGTGGCGGCAGACAGCGCCAGCCAGAGGGAATTCCACATGGCATTGACCATGGCCCGGTTATTGAAAAGCGCCTCGTACCAGCGCAGGCTGAGCCCGCCCCAGGCATAGCCGGTTCGGGATTCATTGAACGAGAACACCACCAGCACCACGATGGGCACATAGAGAAGGATGTAGACCAGTGTGAGATAGGTTCGGGGCAGCCACCGTGTCATCAGGCACCCTCCTCGCCAATTCGCCGCTTACTCAGGCGATGGGCGAACATGAGGAACGCCATGGTCACGGTAAGCACGATGCTGGCGGCAGCCCCGAAGGGCCAGTTACGGGCATCGAGAAACTGGTTCTTGATTACGTTACCCACCAGCAGGTTTCTCGATCCACCCAGGATATCCGGAACAAAGAAAAGCCCCATGGCCGGCAGCAAGACCAGCATCACGCCGGCCAGAACACCCGGCAGGGTAAGCGGGACAATCACATGGATAAAGGTGGACAGCCGACCCGCGCCGAGATCGTGGGAAGCCAGCAGCAGTTCCTGCTTCAGATCCTCGAATACCGAATACAACGGCAGGATCATGAACGGCAGCAGCAGATACACCAGACCAATGATCACGGCGCCCTCGGTATAGAGCAACTGCAGGGGCTCATCGATCAGCCCGATCGACATCAGGGCGCTGTTCAGCAGACCGTTGGTGGCCAGAATCAGCTTCAGGGCGTAGGTGCGCACCAGGGAGTTGGTCCAGAAAGGCACGATCAGCAGGAAGATCAGTATCAGCTGACGCTGTTTGCCAACCTTGGAGAGCGCCCAGGCAAACGGATAGCCAATCAGCAGGCACACCAGTGTGGTCATGGCCGCCATGTACAGGGAGTGCAGGAAAACCTCCAGATACAGCGGGTCAAACAGCTGGCGATAGGCATCCAGATTCAGGGGCAGAGACAGGAACGAGACCGGGTCCCGGGTCATGACACTGGCACCGACCACCAACAGGTTCGGTGCCAGTACCAGGAACAGGAGCCAGCCCCAGACCAGAATCAGAACGGCAGTCTTGAACGGCTGCTGCATAACGCTATGCATCGGCCGACAGTTCCTCTTCGGATACCGCTTCGTCGGCTTCCCCGGGCAACAACCACTCCCAGCCGTCTACCCAACTGACCTTGACCGGTTCGCCCAGGCGGTAATCGAAGGCCGGATCGTCCTCATCAAAAAACTCGCTGGCCAGCACTTCGGTGCCATCATCCAGGTGAATCACCGAGTCCAGGGTACTGCCCTTGTAGTTACGCTCGACAATCTTGCCGGCGACACCGTGTTCGTCGTCAGGCTCCAGAACCCGGATATCTTCCGGCCGAAGCAAAACGTGCAGGCGCTGGCTTTCGCGAACCGGGAAATCCGGACGCCGCAGGGTTCGTTTGAGGCCGAAGACATCCACGGTAATGGAACCGTCCTGAGCCGAATCAACCATACCTGGGAAAAAGTTGGTCTCCCCGACAAACCGGGCGGTAAACAGGTTGGCCGGTCGCTCGTAGACTTCCCGGGGCGTGCCAAGCTGCTGCACCACGCCATCCTTGAGCACCACAACGCGATCCGACATCGACAGCGCCTCTTCCTGATCGTGGGTCACGAACACAAAGGTGATGCCGAGCTCCCGTTGCAGGCGCTTCAGCTCAACCTGCATGGTGCGGCGCAGCTTGTAGTCCAGGGCCGAGAGCGGTTCATCGAGCAGTAGCAGCCGAGGCCGCTTGACCACCGCCCGGGCGATGGCAACCCGCTGCTGCTGGCCGCCGGATAGCTGATGGGGCTTACGACGGGCGAAATCCTGCAACTGGACCATGGCCAGCGCTTCATCGACACGCTGGCGAATCTCGTCCTTCGGGCGCTTCTCCATTTTCAGGCCATAGGCCACGTTGTCGAACACCGACATATGGGGGAACAGCGCGTAATGCTGGAATACGGTATTGAGCGGACGGTTTTCCGGGGCAGTGTGGGTGAGATCGTCTCCCGCCAGGGTGATGGTGCCCCCGTCAGGATGCTCGAAACCGGCCATCAGCCGCAGCAAGGTGGTCTTACCGCAACCGGAGGGGCCCAACAGGGTAATGAACTCGCCATCGTAGATCTCAAGATCCAGACCGTCGAGCACCGTTTTGCCACCGAATTGCTTGGAAAGATTGCTCAGGGATAGCAGTGTCTGTTTCATCGGCGCTGCCCAAGGAATGAGCGGCCTATTTTTCCAGAAACCAACACAAACAAAAAGGGGGCGTCGGGGTAATTCAGCCCCGATGCCCCTTTGCCTGGCAGCGCTTTCCAGCCTTCTACAGGCTGGAACGCATCGTCAGGATTCAGTCTTCGGCCACACTGTTCAGGTAGGCCTTGTCTGAAATGTTGGTCCACTGACGAACCTGCTTAAGGTAGTCACGCTGGGACTCGATGATTTCTTTCGCCAGCGGATCGTCCTCGGCGGCCTCAGCCAGCAGCCGGTTGGTGGTGCTGCGCAGGGCATCAATGACTTCCGGCGGGAACACCTTGTGAGTCACGTCCGGGTAGTCTTCCTTCATGCGATCCCAGGCCACGCCACTTTGATGGGTGCTCTGGATGTACATGTCATAGGCGGCGGTGCGCATGGCGACCCGCAGGATCTCCTGAAGATCCTTTGGCAGCTCTTCCCAGGTCTCCTTGTTGATCAGGAACTGGACTTCCGCGCCCGGCTCCTGCCAGCCCGAATAGTAGTACTTGGCGATCTGGTGGAAACCCATCTGGAAATCCAGGGCAGGACCGACCCACTCAACGGCATCCACGGTGCCACGCTCGAGTGCGGTATACAGCTCACCCGGCGGCAGGTTGGTCACGGCAACCCCCAGCTCGGACATAACTTCGCCGGCAAAGCCCGGAGTACGCATCTTCAGGCCCTTCAGGTCTTCCAGCGAGTTGATTTCCTCGCGGAACCAGCCACCCATCTGGTTGCCGGTATTACCACCCGGGAAGGACAGCATGCCGTAGGGCTCATACACCTTCTGCATCAGCTCCATGCCTTCGCCGTGGTAGAACCAGGCGTACATTTCTGGCGCGATCAGCCCGAACGGGATGGTGGTGAAGTACATGGCGTTGGGGATGGTGCCCTTGTAGTAGTAGGACGCGGTATGCCCCATGTCGTACTGGCCGTTGCGCACCAGATCAAAAATCCCGAACGGCGCCTTGTGCTTGTTGGACGGATCAATGCGGATCTGCAGCCGGCCATCCGACATGGTTTCCGCCATGTCGGCCATATGCTGAACAGTCTCTCCCAGTACCGGAGAGTTGGGCCCCCAGGTTTGCGCAAGGCGCAAGGTGAAGTTTTCCTCGGCCACCGAGGACACGCTGAACACAGTGGCTGCAGCGGCCACGGCCGCAAGCAGTGTTTTCCGGATTATCATTGTGTTGGCTTCCATTATTGTTGGTATGAAAACAGCTATTTCTGTCGCGCCACCATCATAGCTTTCTCATGGTGTTCCGCCAATCGGCGGAACACCATGAATCGGTATCAGACCTTGAACTGACCGACCAGATCCCGAAGGCTCTCACCCAGGCGCGCCAGTTCGTGGCTGGCTTCGTTGGTCTGGGTGACGCCGGTATCACTGCGCTGGGCAGCATCAACGATCCGCACGACGTTCTGGTTGATCTCTTCGGCAACCTGGCTTTGTTGCTCCGAGGCTGTTGCAATCTGGGTTACCTGATCATGAATCTTACCAATCGAGGTCTCGATGGTTCGCAGCGCGCTGGTTGCATGATTGATCCTTTCGACCGTTTCCGTTGAACGGTTGCGTGATTTGTTCATCCGCTCCACCGATGCCTTGGATTCAGTCACAAAGCCGTCAATCATGGTACGAATCTGATCAGCGGACTCGGCGCTGCGTTTTGCAAGCTGGCGTACTTCATCAGCAACCACCGAGAACCCACGACCATGCTCGCCGGCCCGGGCTGCCTCAATCGCGGCATTGAGAGCCAGCAGGTTGGTCTGTTCAGTTACCGCATGGATGACATCCAGTACCTGCTGGATCTCATCGGATTTTTCCGCAAGGGCGTTGATACTGCGGGCCGTGTCCTCGATCTCCTCGGACAGCTTGTTCACCGCGCCCTGGGCACTGCTAATGGTTTCACCACCCTCACGGGCCATGCGGTCGGCGTCCGAGGCCGAGCTCTCAACCTCATTGGCATTGCCGGAAATCTGCTGGATGGTCGCGGCCATTTCATTGATCGCAGAGGCAATCTGGTCAGTCTCGGAGCCCTGTTCCTGAACCGAGGCCCGGGTTTCATTCGCGACCCGGCTGAGCTCTTCCGCCGCGGACGCCACCTGATCCGTGGTGGCGCCGACTTCTCGCATGGTGTCCTGGATCTTGACGACAAAGGCATTGAAACGACGACCGAGCTCGGCCAGCTCGTCGGTACCCTCATCCGGCAACCGCTGGCGGAGATCGCCCTCACCATCAGCAATTTCCTGCATCATGTTGCTGACGTTCTTCAGCGGCCGGGTCACGCTACGGCCAACGAATACGCCGATCACCAGAGCGATTACGACAACCACAACCGTCACCAGAAGGATAAAGCCCAGGGCCTCCGCCATGCCCGCTTCAATGTCCTCGCGAGCAGCAGCGACCTGCCGGTCAATATCGGTAATGTAGACACCAGCACCGATCATCCAGTCCCAGTCCGGGATAATGGTGGAATAGGACATCTTGGGTTCTTCATTGCCGGAGGCAGGGTTCATCCAGTCATAGCCGTAGAAGCCCTCACCGCGGGCAGCGACGAACAGATCGGCCACCAACCCCCTGACAACCGGATTCTTGGTCGGTCCTTCTTTGGAAGGGTCCGGGGCATAGGCCAGGTTGTATACATCCCTGGTATAGGCGAACACGTAGTTCGTCTCATCAAAACGGATCGAGCGCAGGCGCGCCGCTGCCGCCTCCTTCGCTTCCGCCTCCGTCATCGATGGGTCATTCTTGGCCTCCAGAACCACGGCCTCTGCGGCATCAATGAGATTCTGTAAACCAGCCTTCCGTGCTTCCAGGAGGCTGTTCTCAAGACGCTTGAGCTCATCTTCACCATTGGCCTGAATCTGACTGGCGGTGATCCACGCCAATGTTGCCGCCGTGACGAGTACCGGCACAAGTACTGCCACCAGCAAGCGCGAGCGTATTTTCACTTTACTCAAGACATTCATTTTTCCGAACTCTCCAGGGAATTTCCGTTGGTGAGGATTATCCACGGACCACTTGGCGTGATCTGTTCCAGTTTGTTAAGGCAGGTTTCAGCAGGCGCACTGATTCGCCGAGCCGCCTGCCATCGGACAAACCTTCCACCATTATTTTCAGCTAGGTACAGTAACGGCAGTAACCCGATTGTCTTGAGCGGGAATCAGACTAAAGGACCACTACGAAGGTAGGCCAATGAAGCACCTGTTTCTGGTACGCCACGCCAAGTCCAGCTGGGCCGACGAATCACTTTCTGACCGGGAACGCCCCCTCAATGCGCGGGGCATCAGCCAACTGGCCCCATTGGGAAATACCCTGAAATCTGTCGGCGCGTTCGAAGGCGATGTATACAGCAGCAACGCCAAGCGGGCCGTCGCGACACTGCAAGGCATACTGCCCGACACAGTTGCAGCCGAGCGCTGCCACACCCTGAGTGAGCTGTATACCTTTGACTATCGGCGACTACTCGCATGGCTCGAAGAGCAGGCAGAAGCTCCACAGATTACCCTGGTCGGCCACAACCCGGCGTTACTGGAACTTGCCCAGTCCCTCCTGAAGCAGCCCCCGGAACAGCTACCCACCGCCAGCGTTATTCACATCCGGCTTTCGATCAAACACTGGCGCCAGATTGGTCGCGGCAAGGGCAAACTGGTGACTCTGATAACGCCACAGGATTACAGCTACGCCCACTGCGAACGAAAGCTTAAAAAGACAGCCAGAACCGCGGGGGACGATCCTGCAAGGGACATTCCCAAGGCCCTTCACCATCAATTTGATCGGCTAAGGCAACTGGAACGGGGCGTCGCCCTTGGCCTGGATGACGAATTTCTGCACCAGTACCGGATTGCGATTCGACGCAGCCGGGCCATCGCCGAATCGGTTCAGGACGTGACTGGTGACAAGTCGCTGGCCAAGGGGGTTAAAACCCTGAAGCGCCATGCAAGGGCAACGGGCCCACTGCGCGACCTTCACGTGTTTCTTCAGGACCTGCCGGAACTTTGCGCAGATGACGCGGAAATTCGGGCAGCCTTGCAGATCTGGTTCGAGCGCGAAGCCGCCAGCCATCATAAAAAGCTGGCAAAGCGACTGAAAAGCAAGCGCTACCAGGACAGCCTGGAACACTGGCGCAATCTGATTGATTCGCGAAAGTTTCAGAAATTGGCCGCAACACTCCGGCCGAAAGACATCCGAAGGGCCGTGGAACGTCGTATCAAGGAGTTCAATAAACGCACTGCCGAGCTGATGCATACTTCACCGGATGAAGATACCCATCGGCTGCGCAAGCAACTCAAACGAATCCGTTACCTGATGGAACTGGATGCAAAAACCTGGAAGCGCAACCTGAAAACGTTAAAGGAGCGGCAAGAGCTCTATGGCCGGTTCCAGGATCTGCACGTTCAGATTTTGCTTCTCGACCAGTTCCGCCAGGCGGCGCCAGAGGTACTGCCAGCCGCGCTCAATGGAATCGTGGAAACGCTGGGAAACCACAAAGCGAACGCCCGGAAACAGATTCTGACCCTTGGAGGACTCGATGGAGCCCCGTTATGACACCCTGTTTTACGACGGACAATGCCCACTTTGCGCCAAAGAGATCCGCACCCTGCGCAAACTCCAGCGTGGCAATCTGATCTTTGCAGACATCCATGAACAGCGCGACGGCAGCGCCAACCTGCCAAGTCACGAAGCTCTGCTCAGACGCCTGCACCTGATGACCTGGACCGGCGAATGGGTCATCGGCCTGCCCGCAAATGTTCGCGCCTGGTCCCACACGCCCTTTGGTTTTCTGTTCAAACCCCTGCTGTGGCCAGGTATCTTCCAGATTGCCTCGCGCATCTACGGGAAATGGGCAGACAAACGCTATGAGCGCAAATACGCCTGCGCCATCGGAGATAACGAAACCGCTTAATCATGCATGTACGGGGTGTCGCCTGGCGCCCCAAACCCTTATCCTGAGGTATAACCTTATTCCATCAGTATGAGGAGCTTACCCATGAAAACTGCCCACGATCTGGTTGAAGCCGCCAGGAAAGAGATTCAGGAAGTACCTCTTGATCAGGCGGAAGACGCCATCAAGAACGCTGACTTACTCCTCGATGTGCGTGATGCGGATGAGTACCGGGCCGGCCACATACCCGGCGCGGTCAATATTTCCCGTGGTTTGCTGGAGTTCAAGTTCACCAATGATCCGGCGTTCGAGAGCCGCGACATGAACATTGTGTGTTACTGCAAAACGTCCGGGCGAGCGGCTCTCAGTGCAAAAGCCCTGAAAGAAATGGGCTACATGCACGTGCAGTCCATCGCCGGAGGATTTGATGCCTGGCAGGAAGCCAACAAACCGGTTGCCAAACCCGAACTGCCGTCCTTCGAGTAACGGGCGCTTACAGGCAGCAGGCCTTGTGCTTTCGGCCACTCCCGCAGGGGCAGGGTTCGTTGCGACCGGGCTTCAACTGGCCCTCGCTGGTATCACCTCGAAGGTAATACCAACGGCCCTGCTCCCGGACAAAATCGGAGTTTTCTTCGAGAAACCCCCAGCCCTTGCCCAGACGGTAGACCGCACGAAAAAGCACCGAGCCACGATCGCCGGACTGGTTGGTGTCCAGGATTTGCAAGGAGGTCCAGTCTGGTGAGTCTTCCAGGCTAAGCGTCTCTGGCCGTGAACTCTCGTGCCAGGTGGCCCGCAGATAATCCGGCAGCTTGAGAACGAAGGCCGCGTACCGGGATCGCATCAGCGCTTCCGGAGTAGACGCTACTTCGCCCTGATGGAGAGGCTGGCAGCATTCGCTGTAGGATTTACCGCTGCCGCAGGGGCAGTTTCGATTTTCAGTCTGTAGAATCATCGGGCTTCGATCGTTTCGGCTATGCTCGTAATCCGGCAGTGTATCAATATCAAACCGGCGTTGCTCCGGCCTACTCCCCTGACCTTTTTGGTGATTTCCTTTGACAGATGTGTCGCTGTTACAGATTCTTCTGGCCAACCTTGCCATTCTTGCCGGAGCTTGCCTGCAAGGCGTGGCCGGCTATGGCATTGGCACACTGGCCGCGCCATTGCTATTCCTGATAAGCCCTGTGTTAGTGCCCGGTCCCCTGATCCTGAATGCCACTCTGCTCACTGTATTCATGCTGATCCGCAATCGCGGCGCATTGCAGGTCAGGGAAGTGCGTTTTGCCATCGGTGGCGGCGTTGCCGGGGCAGTCCTGGCAGCACTGACGTTGCTGGTAATTTCGACCAAAGGCTTCGAACTGACCTTCGGCATTCTTATCCTTGCCGGCGTAGCGCTCAGTGTTGGCGGTCTCAAGCCGGCGCTCAACGCACGGAACAGCGTGCTGGCCGGAGCCGCTTCCACCTACATGGGCACGATTACCGCCGTGGGTGGACCGCCAATTGCGCTGATTTACCAGAATGAAAAGGGTCCGCTGGTCAGGGCCAACATGTCGGCCTTCTTCCTGGCTGCCAGCGTGCTGAGCCTGTCAGGCCTGCTCGCCTCCGGCTACCTGGGAACCCGAGAGCTTTTCCTGTTCGCAGTTACTTTCCCGGGAGTATTCCTGGGCTTCTGGCTGTCAGGCAAACTGGTTCACCGTATGCCCTTTGAGGGGCTTCGCCCGGTAATTCTAGGTATCGCTGCCATCGCCGGAATGGCGGCGCTGATTCGCGGGCTGATCTCACTCTAGGAATCGGACCAGAGGCGCACGCGGAATCGGTTTTTCTTCCACAATAAAGCCAGCCAGAGCGCGTGAGCATTGATCAGGAACGCCAGAATCCACTCGAATGCATCGTCCTTGCGGCTGTAGAACTCGGGCGCCACGCCATTCAGGATGACTGAGAGAATGCCTACCGCCAGAATAAGCTGGCAAAGATTCAGCAGCCTCATGCCCGTGTTCTTCCACAACGGATGGCTGCGCAATCCGGAACTGACCATCAGCTCACAGATGAACGTGAGCGAGAAATACAGAACCACGCCAATACGGCGGATCAGGTTGAAGCCGTCCCCGGCGTGTCCCAGAGCCAGGGTATAGGCGCCGAGCGAAACGCTGGCCACCAGGCCCAGCCAGGGGACCCAGGCCACACCGCTGGAATGAACGCCGAGCTGGCGCAGCCACCGACCGTTAAGCCACCAGAACAGAATGCCCAACAGAGCCGCCGGCAGCATGGTACCTTTGAAAATGAAGTAAGAGGTGCCGTGACGACCAGTCCGGCTGATGCTGGTGCAGCTGTCCCAGTAGGGATTGCATAGCTCCACATGCCCTTCCAGCACTGAAACTGTAAACGTGATATGGATGGTTAACAGCGGGATAAGAGCCGCAGCCAGTGCAAGCCACCAGAGATGGAAAAAGCGGTGATCCGACATGACGGACGATTCCCGTTCAAGTATCGAAAAGCGAATGTCGACTGTGCTTCAGGCGCTTGACCCGCGCATGATAAGCGAACACTATTTGACCAGATTTTGCAATTCAGCCTCCGCTTTTATGTTCTTCTTCCGTCAAAATGGCAGCAGCGGGTGATAGGATCTAGTCATGAATAAAAGCCATCAGGAAATTGTCGAAACCCAATTAGACGTCGCCGAACTTGCGATCGGCATGCATGTGGTTCGGCTGGACCGCCCTTGGGAGGAGACCGATTTTCTGATTCAGGGCTTTGTGATCAAAGACCAGTCAGACATTGAGGCGCTACGCGCTCAATGCGGGTTTGTTTTCATTGAGGGACGGGTTCAGAAAACGAATACCGTTCATGAGGGAACCAACCGCAATCAGAAACCATCAGGATTGCGCCGGCTTTTCAAGCGCAAATCAGCATCAGAACCGGCACCCCAAAAACCTTCCGTACCTCGTAAGCGAGTCACCTACATCAATAAGGTCGACGCTGGCACTGAGATGGCTACGGCCAGGATCCGATTCGAGGACGCGCAAGAGACCGCCAAAGCGATCATGTCAGGATTGCGGGTCGGTCGCACCCTGGACATCAACAATGCGCGCAAAGTCGTCAAAGGATGCGTTGAAAGCGTGCTTAGAAACGAGAACGCACTGATGCTACTTACCAAGATCAAGCATCAGGACGCGTATACGGCCGAGCACTGCATCAACGTCTCGATTCTTTGCGCAGCGTTTGGAAAACATCTCGGTTTGTTACAGGGCGAAATCGAGACCCTTGCGCTCCGCGGTCTGTTGCACGATGTTGGCAAAACAAAAATCCCGGACGAAATCCTGAACAAACCGGGCGCTCTGACTCCGAAAGAGTTTGAGTTGATGAGGCACCACACGACTCACGGCAGAACGATTCTCATGGGCACCAGCCATTCGCTCAACACCGCGGTCGATGTTGCGTTCAGTCATCATGAAAGAATGGATGGCTCAGGTTACCCCAGAGGCCTCGAAGCACATCAAATTCCCTACTTCGCCAAGATCGTGGGCCTTGTCGACACTTACGACGCCATTACCAGCGACCGTGTCTATGATAAAGGCAGGGCGTCCATGCAGGCGCTGGATATCATCCACAAACACCGGGGTACCCAGTTTGACGCTGAACTTGCGGATGAGTTTATCCAGCTCATCGGCATCTACCCGCCGGGCTCCATCGTGGAAATGATCAACGGAGAAGTTGGCATCGTTGTAGAGAGCAGGCCGGAGCACAAACTAAAGCCTTGCGTTTTGCTGGTCAGGGAATCTGACAAAAGCGTGATGACACCTTACCGAACGGTCGATCTGAAGGTCAGCTCGGAGGATGCCGCAGGCGAAATCTATCGAATCGCCCGCGAGGTTCCGGACGGTACCCACAACATCGTACTTCAGGAGTTTGTAGATCAGGGGCTGATCGTAACCAGACCAAGAGCGCCCGCCGAGCAGCCCTGAAACCCAACCAACCTCTCTCAGCCTGGCCGTTTTGTTACCGCCATGGTCAGCCGCGAAACACAGGTAGTTTTCCCCTCTTCGTTCTCCAGAAGGATTTCCCAGACCTGAGTCGCACTACCAATGTGAATAGGCCTGGCTGTGCCATACACCCAGCCCTTGGTAACCGGGCGGATGTGATTGGCGTTGATATCCAGTCCAACAGCGACAGTTTTCGGGTTTTTCAGGCAGCAATTGGCCGCCATACTGCCAAGGGTTTCCGCCAGCAGCACCGATGCGCCGCCATGCAGAATGCCAAAAGGCTGTACGGTGCGTTCATCAACAGGCATACGGCCTTTGACATAGTCGTCGCCAATTTCAAGGTACTCGATACCCATGTAGCTGACCGCGGTGTTTTCGCTGGATTTTGCCAGGTGTTCAAGGTTCGGGGTTCTGGTCCAGATTGCCATAGGGGACTGGTCTCGATGTTGTTTGAAACGGATTAGAAGCAAGGTACCAGTTTATACAGATAGGATGCGAACTACCAAGCCCTCCGCTTTCGATCACCGATTGCTTGCTCAATCAACTTCTCGAACTCCAGCGCTGGGAGCGGGCGGCTGAAATGGTAGCCCTGGAAACGGTTGCACCCCATGCCAACAAGGCGTTCCAGTTGCCCTTTGGTTTCCACACCTTCGGCCACTGCTGACAGTTTGAGCGCAGAGGCCAAGGCCAGGATGGTCTCTGCGATAGCCGCATCATTAGGATCATCCAGGATGTCTCGCACAAACCCCTGATCAATTTTCAACTCATCCAGAGATAGGCGCTTCAAGTAGCCGAGGGACGAGTAACCCGTGCCGAAATCATCGAGGGAGATCCGTATTCCCATGCTTCTCAGGGTTCGAAGTGTTTCCTCCACCAACTCGAGATCGTAGGCAAGAGCGCTTTCGGTGATTTCTACTTTCAGGTTTCTTGGGGAGGCACCGGTTTTTCTCAGCAGTGCCATCACCGTCGAGCAGAACGAAGGCAGGTGAAACTGCCTTGCACTCACGTTGATCGAGACCTGGAGCTGCGACAACGCACCGCCTCGCTTCTTCCAGCTGGCCACCCGGGAGAAAACATCCTCCAGCACCCAGTAGCCGACCGATTCAATGAGGCCGGTTTCCTCGGCCAGAGGAATGAACTCGGCGGGAGAAACCATACCGCGCCCCGGACAGTGCCAGCGAAGCAATGCCTCAGCACCAACAGGATCACCTTTTTCGTTAACCATGACCTGATAGTGGACTGCCAGCTGCTTCCTCCGTATCGCCATCCTGAGGTCCGACTCAAGAGCCAGCCGCTCAGATACTTTCTTCTGCATCATGGAGTCGTAGAAGCGGATGCAATTGCGGCCGTCCTCCTTGGCCCGAAACATGGCCATATCGGCCTGGCTCAGAAGCTCTTCAAGGGACGTTTCGTGATCGTAAAACAGTGTGATGCCGATGCTTGGAGTGCCCGTATATTCTATGCCGTTGAGATTATAGGGCTCGTTGAGGGCATCGCGGATTTTCTCGCAGACTTTCTCAACCTTGGCAGCAGCATCGGCCGGCTCGGCGGGAAATCCCTTCAGAATGAGAACAAACTCGTCCCCACCGAGCCGGGCAACGGTATCCCAGTCCCGGACCGTGTTTTTCAACCTCTCCCCCACCTGGACCAGAAGCTCATCGCCGGTCAGATGACCCGCGGAATCATTGATATTCTTGAAGTTGTCAAGATCAATAAATACCAGAGCACCATGATTATGATCCCGATTGCTCCCGGTTAACGCCTGCGCCAGGCGATCCCTGAGCAGGCGCCGGTTTGGCAGGCCGGTCAGTGGGTCGTAAAAGGCGAGCTTCTCGATTTCGGATTCCGATTGCTTACGGTCCGTAACATCGAAAAAATAGCCGTGCCAGGTCATGCTGTCGTCCGCTAATCGGGCTGGCACCGACCTGGCTTCCACCCAGGCCATCGTGCCATCGCATTTGTAGGCTCGAAAGTCGGTTTCAAAGGGGGTCATGCGCTGGCGAGACTCATTAACCTTTTCAAAAAAGGATGGCTTGTCTTCATCCTCGATCAGGTCGAGCAGAGGCTGGGCATCGACACCAAGCAGATCAGCCGCAAACCCGAAAAGATTTTCAACTTTCTCGCTGATGAAAGGAAAAGTTACATGTCCGTCGGGATACATCCTGAACTGGAAGATAACGCCCGGGAACTGGTCGGAATAACGATAAAGGCTATTCTCGAACCTGACGTTCCGGCCTGCCAGTATCTGTCTGTGAACAGATGCCCCCAAAACCTCACCAACCTGAAGCACGAACTCTTCTGTTTCTGAATCCAACACTCGAGACTGGTCAAGATAATCGAAACCCAGGATGCCCCGGACCTGACCTTCCAGCCTCAAACCAACCAGCACGAGACTGCGGATACTCTCCCGCTGGAACTCCAATTTCTCCTCTTCCGCATCAGGGGGCAGTTCTTGGACTTCGGGGATGACAAGCATCGATAGGGTTTGCAACTGATCCATTAGCCAGGGAAAACGGGCCATCGGTACGTTCTGAACTGCATCTCTCTGGGGTATAACGCCACTTCTGCAGGCTTCATGCGTGATGGAAATGGTCTGGGTAGCTTCGTCGAACATGATCAAATAGGAGCGATCAGCATCAAGCCGATCTCCAAGCTCAGCGATGAAGCTATGGATGCTGCCATCAAGCTCGTCGACAGTGGATCTCGACAGGCCAAGAGATAGCCTGTAAACGAACTCACGTTGATCTTGGGTCACTGCCTTCACCATCGCCATGGACTCCTTCCCAGCAATTCTTCCTGTTTGTTTTCTACCTGCTCGGAGTGTCTCTCTCAAGTTACGACAGGCGCCACATTAAAGTTCACGCCCATCTGAAAGAGACCTCCACTTAACCTGCTCCTGTGTAAAGGTCTTTATACCGCCGGATTAACTCATCGACCCGGCCAGTATTCACAAGCTCGTATAGGCTCTCCGCAATACGCTCCCTTAGCTCAAAGGAGTTACAAGGAGAGGCTTTGGAAAAAGTAAAGAACAGGCCCTCACGACTCACCGGGGGCGACAGGGAAACGAATTGATCAGCAATGCCCAGATATTCGAGTTTTACCCCGTCCTGCAACACTTCATAGAGGACATAATCCACCCGGTCAACCAGCGCCATCTGGAAGGATTGCTCAATCGACCTGACTCCCTCAATGAGGAGATTTTCTTCTGCATACCGGTCGAAATTCTGGCCAAAACTGTTGTTGATCAGTGTGCTGCCCCGCTTACCCATCAGGTCTGGCCAGTGGCGATAGACAAACTCCCGGCCTTTGGGGACCCAGACAGCGGTCGGCAGGTGCGTTATTGGCGGCAGCAAATAGTCCATATAGCCAATGCGTTCCGAGGTAATGAACGCGCCCGCCACCATGTCGATATCGCCCTGGCGTGCCATGCGCTGGACCCGGGCCCAAGAGCCTATGTCTTTCACTTCAACATTGACGCCCAATGGCTCCGTGATTTCCTTGAGCAAAGCAGGCACCGCGCCAATCAGATAGCCCGGGCGCTGCTGGTCGCGCCAGAGCAGGGGCGGATACTCCGGATTCCCGCTCACGATGAGCGTATTGCAGGAAGGGTCTGGCAATGCGTGAACCGGGGCCAGAAACACGGAAGCCACTGCGAATACAAGCGACCTACCGACAACAGAAGTAAATGACTTATTCAACTCTGACAAGACCCTCTTTGTGCCAGCCCAGACGGCCAGTTTCAACAACCTGGCGACGAATTCCCGGCACCGGCCGGATCATGAAAAGATCGCCGTTTCGGCCCACCATGGCACGGGGTACACCAGTTGCTTTGGCAATGTCAGCGTGCGCTTCCATGTGTTCAGCCTCACCATGGACCGGAATGGCAATGGCAGGCTTTACCCACTTATACATTAACTCCAGTTCTTCCTGCGCGGGATGACCTGAAGCATGAATTGGCAAATCAGCATCCTCGGCGGTGATTACCCTGACCCCCAACTCTTTCAATCTGGCCACCAGCGCCTCGATGGATTCCTCGTTGCCGGGGATGGCGCGAGCGCTGAAGATTACCGTGTCGCCCGCCTCCAGCTCAAAATCCGGATGGGTACCAGAGGCCAGTCTGCGCAGAGCCGTTCGCGGCTCGCCCTGACTGCCCGTGGCCACAGCCAGTACTTCGTCGCGCGGGAGGTACCCCAGATGTGCCGGATTGATCAAGTGGTCAGCCGAATCCCACAGCCCTGCAGCCCTGGCGGCGCCACTCATGTTGATCAAAGAGCGTCCCAATAAACCCATATAACGGCCGGTTTCCCTGGCGATTGAGGCCAGAGTATGTAATCGGGCGATATTACTGCCAAAACAGGTCACTACAACGCGGCCCTCGGCAGAGCGGATCGCCCTGAGCAATCCTTCATGCAAGGCCGCCTCGGACACCGAGTGACCCGAGACTGTGGCGTTGGTGGAGTCACATACCATGGCATTCACGCCCTCGTTTGCCAGATCGGTGAAGGTTTTTGGCGAATAGCCATGGCCTACCAGCGGCTGCTCATCCAGCTTCCAGTCACCGCTGTGGAAGATGTTACCTGCGGCGGTGCGAATCATCAGGGCGTTAGGGTCCGGGATGGAGTGAGTCAGCGCCAGCCACTGCACGGTGAATGGCCCGATCTGTTTGCTCTGGCCGGTCTCCACTTCGATGATCGGCACACGGTGCAGCAGGTCAAACTCCGACAGCTTGCGACGCAGAATTTCGGCCGTGAACCGACTGGTGTATATCGGACACTGCAGCAGCGGCCAAAGGTAGGGTACAGCTCCGACATGATCTTCGTGGGCGTGGGTAATTACCAGGCCCGCCAACCGGTCACGGCGGTCAGCGATGAACGCAGGATCCGCCATTTGAACTGGCGGCTCTCCACGATGATGCACCGTGCCATCAGCAGCAATGCGACCAGGCTTCGGAAAGGTAACACCACAATCCACCATCAACCAGGCACCATCGTGGCCATAGAGGTTGAGGTTCATACCAATTTCACCGGTTCCACCCAAAGGCAGAAACCAGAGATCAGACTGTTCGGGAATCATTCAGCAACTCGGTCCATGTACTTCAACACCAGGTCCTCGTGTATGCCTTCCAGTTCAATCAGTTTCAGCGCCGCCCGAATGTCATCGGCATACTTCAGCACGGGAGAGTTCTTCGCAACAGCAATGTAAGAGCGCTCTCCCGGCACAAAGAACGGTGAAACCTTAACATCCAGCCCCAACTCTTCGACCGTGTATAAACCCACGAGCTCTGGGGCGATCACGACATCTACCCGACCTTTCTGCATCATCAGCATCAGGTTTTCGTAACGGGGCGCAGGCTCCTTGAGAAGTCTGTCATCACTATCAAAACGGGAGAAATACGACGCCCCTTCCAAAGTGCCAATGGCTCGTCCATACAGATCAGCGTAGCGCTCAATGCGATTTTCTGCGTTAAGGTAAAAAAACAATCGCCGCTCCGGAGGAAATGCCGGCGCCACGAACTCCATGAGTTCGGTCCGTCCGGCGGTCTCCAGGGGCCCGAGCATGACATCTACCTCACCCTGCTGCACCATTCTCAAGACCCGCCGGAAAGGCGCCTCACGATAATGCACTTTCCAGCCCAGTCGATCAGAAATTTCCTGGAAGATATCTACATAGAGGCCCGTTGGCCTCCCACCCTGGATAATCCGATAGGGGGGCGCATGATTGGCCCCCACGGTTACGGTCAGCGCTTCGACGGTTTCTGTGCCCTGCTGGGCCGAAACAGGAAACACTAACGCCATCAGCACGGCGGTGAAGAGCACTCGCATTCCAGTCGTCCTTGCTTGTGAGGTTTTCAGATTCTTATGAGGTCTGGCCATCTGTCTCCAGTATAGACGGTTCAAGATCCGGGATCGTCGGATTTACGTACTGACGGTTGAATTCAGTCACTGATGGCACAACTTCATTATCACAGCAATCAAGAAGCGCCATTCATTCGTCAATGAAAAGGACGGACACCATGAAGATTCTGATGGTTCTTACATCCCATGACCAGATGGGCGACACCGGCCATAAGACCGGCTTCTGGCTCGAAGAGTTCACCGCGCCTTACTACGTTTTCCGGGATGCCGGCACAGACATCACCATTGCCTCACCGAAGGGTGGCCAGCCGCCAGTCGACCCCAACAGCGAGGCCGACGAAGCGCTGACCGAGACCACGCGTCGGTTCCAGCAGGATGCCCATGCCAAGGAATCCCTCGCCAGCACTAAAAAGCTGAGCGACGTGGACATGAACGAATACGACGCGATTTTCTATCCAGGTGGTCACGGCCCGCTCTGGGACCTGGTTAACGACGACAAGTCCATTGCCCTGATCAAGACAGCCTACGAGCAGGACAAGGTGATTGGTGCAGTTTGCCACGCACCAGCCGTGTTCAAAAACGTGGAAGTGAAACCGGGCCAGAACATCGTTGGCGGCCGGGAAGTAACAGGCTTCACCAACAGCGAGGAAGAAGCGGTTGGCCTTAGCGGCGTGGTGCCTTTCCTGCTGGAAGACATGCTGAAGGAAAACACCGCCACCTACACCCGCGGTGACGACTGGGCACCGCACATCGTGGTGGACGGCAAGCTGATTACCGGGCAAAACCCGGCCTCTTCCGAGGGGGCAGCGAAGGCCGTTGTGCAGGCTCTCCAAGAGGCCTGATCCGGCAGTAACTGCAGGATGAATCCAGGGCCAGATGAATTTCATCTGGCCTTCTTTTTTGCTTCCAGCCTACTCCCCTGCGTGACTGATCAACTCGCACGGAGCGCCCCGCTCCAGCAATTGACGAATGTGATCCGGTATCGCCACCTTGCCCATCACCGAAGGCTGAATCAGCACATAGGTGACGTCCGCATCGGCGATATATCCGTCATCCCCATACCGGAAAAACTCCAGATGCAGGGTAAATGAGGTGTTTCCGATTCGCCCGGCGCGAATGCGGGCTTCCAGAACATCGTCAAACTTCGCCGGGGCCTTCCAGTTCACCGTCAGGCTCACAACCTGGATATCCAGGTCCTGATCCAGCAGGTGCTGATAATCGCCAAACAGGGTGCGAATGTATTCGTTGACAGCAATATCAACGAAATCCGCATAACGTGCGTTGAACACCACGCCCTGGGCATCGCATTCACCATAGCGAACCCGGAAGCGAAAACGGAAAGGCAACTCACCAGCCATGACGCGCTCCGATTAAAGTTCAGTTACTGTCGCCAACAGCTTCTCATATCTGTGCTAACGTTTTGAGGAATATCTCAAAAAAGCTGGCCATCGCTATGAGCAACCCCAAGCACACCCTTTTCTGGATGACGCTGTTCCTCGGCGTGGTCGTCATCGTCGGCGCCCTGATCCACAAGCCCCTGATTTCGGCCTTTATGGCCAACTGGGTTTTCAATCTGCTGATTCTCGGGGTTCTGATCATCGGCATCGCCCTCACCTACAGGCAGGTGTTCGTGCTGTTTCCGGAACTGAAGTGGATCGCCCAGTTCAGAACCGGACACGCCGGCCTTTCGGTGGTTCAGGAGCCCAAGTTGCTGAAGCCGCTGGCAAGACAGCTCGGCGAGGACGCAACCAAGGACCGGTTCACACTGTCTACCCTTTCCCTTCGAACCGTGCTCGATGGTATCCACTCCCGCATGGACGAACAGCGGGAAATCACGCGCTATTTCATCAGCCTGCTGGTCTTCCTCGGCCTGCTGGGTACTTTCTGGGGCCTGCTGGGCACCATCAACTCGGTCGGCCAGGTCATCACCGGACTGGATATGAGCCAGGAAGACTTCGGCAAGGTGTTTGCGGAGCTTCAGGAAGGCCTGCTTACGCCGCTTGAGGGTATGGGCACCGCGTTCAGCTCCTCTCTGCTGGGATTGGGCGGCTCACTGATACTGGGCTTCCTGGATATCCAGGCTGGCCATGCCCAGAACCGCTTTTATGACGGCCTGGAGGAGTGGCTGACAGGTGTGACCAACCTCGTGGACCGGATAGACGACGAGAAAGACCTGTCATGATCGGTTCCAGGCGCCGAAGCCGAAGCACCACCAACGTCTGGCCGGGATATGTGGATGCCCTTTCGGCCTTGTTGATGCTGGTCATATTCATGCTGCTGGTCTACGTGGTCAGCCAGCTCTACCTGTCCCAGACACTCTCTGACCGGGATACCCAGCTCGCCCGACTCAATGCCCAGTTGAACGAGCTCTCGGAATTGCTCGGCCTGGAAGAAAACAGAAGCGAGGCACTGGAAAATCAGTTGACCAGCCTTCAGGAGCGGAACAACAGTCTGGTCGGTCAGCTGGAATCCACCCGTGAACAACTGATGCGGCAAACCGCCATGGCCGATGCGCAATCGGAGCGACTGGCCAGCATGGAAGAGTCGATTGACGAGAAAGACGATATATCGGCCAGCCAGCAGGCGATGATCCTGAGGCTGTCGAATCAGATAGCCTCCTTGCGAGAGCAACTCAGGCAGATTGCCTCGGCGCTGGAGCTCCAGGAACAGATGACCGCCGACAAGGAGCAGGAACTGGAACAGGTCAGCAGACGGCTGAACACCCTACTGGCCGAGCGCGTCAACCAACTCGAACAGTATCAGTCCGAGTTCTTTGCCCGGTTGCGGGATATTCTGGCAGGCAACGAGAATGTCCGGATCGTCGGCGACCGGTTCCTGCTGCCCTCCGAGCTGCTGTTTGCTTCCGCCTCGGCGGAACTGGGTGAGGAAGGCCGGCAGGAGCTCGACAAGCTAGCCAAACTACTGCTAGATGTATCCGCCAAGATTCCAGAGGACGTTGACTGGATCCTGAGGATTGATGGTCATACCGATGTCATACCTATCAATACCCCGAGATTCCCCTCGAACTGGGAGCTGTCCACCGCCCGTGCCGTGGCAGTCGTGCGCTACCTTGCAGCGCAGGGGGTACCGGAACGGCGCATGGCGGCGGCCGGATTTGGCGAGTTCTTCCCGGTGGCGGAAGGCACCTCGCCGGAAGCCCTCCAGAGAAACCGGAGGATTGAGCTGAAGCTTACAGATCGCTAACTCTGCGAGTGGGTTAACAGGGCGCTCACTGTCCTGGTGTATGGCGCCTCAATGCCCAGGCACTCGCAGCGTCTCAGGACCGCACCGGCGATACTGTCGAGTTCGAGGGGCCGTCCCTTTTCCTTGTCGACCAGCATGGACGTCTTGATGGCGTTGAAGTTGCTGATCAGGTCGAACATCTCGGCCAGATCCTCAGGCCCGAGGTTCACGTCATCGGCCTTAGACGCTGCTACGGTTTCCGCCATCATTCCATGGACAATCTTCCGGAACTCGGGGTGGTGAGTAAGGCTCCGGGTATCAAGGCCGGTCAGGGCCGAGAGCGGATTCACACCGTTGTTGATCACCAGCTTGCGCCAGAGCTCGTAACGGATGTTGTCAGAGACGGTTGTTGGAATGGCGGCCGCGGAAAAGTCCTTTTCCAGCCTGCCAAGCAAGGGAGCTCGGGGATCATCGGAGCGCTGCCGTGGCCATGCGCCCATGACAACCTGGGCAACGCCCTCAGCGAACACGTGACCGGGTTCCGTAATATGGCCACCAATACGTACAGCGAGACCACCCAAAACCCGGTCCTCACCAACCACTCGGGCAATCACCGGCTCGTTGTCGACCCCGTTCTGGAGCGACAGTATCGGCACAAACGCATTCTCCAGCCAATCGGAAAGCTCATCCATCACCGGCGCTGTCGCCGTGGACTTCAGGGCGATGACGATCAGATCAAAGTTATCGGGTTCATGCTTCTGAATCAGCTCTGTGTGGGAAAAGGCCGGCAGTGTCTGATGGAGAATCTCGCCCTCATAATCCACAGTCAGGCCATCGGTTTTTAGAGCCTTGAGATGATCACCACGCGCGGTCAGGACCAGCTCATGCCTCGCCTGGGCAAGTCTTGCCGCGTAATACCCACCGATGCCACCGGCACCAATCATTAAAATCTTCAGACCTGCCAAGGGAACCTCACCGCTCAGAAAATGCCCGCCGAATTTGACACCCAGAGGAAGCAGGCATGCCGTTAGTCTGCAGGTGCCAGGCCCATTATATCAGGACCTGTGCCGAGGCAGCGCTCAACGGCCTGACCGATTGCCAGAAGTCGCTCTTCCTGCCAGGGCCCCAACAACAACTGAAGCCCTACCGGCAAACCCATCGAATCGAAACCGACCGGCAAACTCAGCCCACAAAGGCCCAGATAATTCGCCACGGCTGTGTTGCGCAGAACCTGCATATTGGCCGCTACATAGGCATCAGGGTCGGCGAGACTGCTCACGGTTGGCGGAGTGAGCGTAACCGTCGGTGTCAGCAGAGCATCCACCGTTGATAGTTCTTCGGCCGCCTGAGCAGACAAACGATCAATCAGGGCACGGCGTTGAATGTACTCCCAAGCGGGTAATCCCTCGGCTTTGCGAAGCCGCGCCGCCACAACGGGATCAAGAGACGATCTGTAATCCGGTAACTCTTCCCTGATAAAAGCAGCCAGTTCCGGTGCAGCCACGCCACCCTTGAGGAACATTGAATGAACCGTTGCCAGACCGGACAACTCAAACTTCACCAGCCGGGCGCCGGCGGATTCAAGCTGTTTAAGGGATGCTTCTACGGTTTCCGCAATTCCGGGACTGCAATCTTCCCAAAAAAAGCTATCGGGAACACCCAGGGTCAAATCTGACAGGTTCGGGATATCAGGCATCCGGACTCCCCTCCGGCATATCATCGGGTCAAGCGCCGCGAATGCGAAGGCCAGATCCCCAGCACGACGGGCCAGCAAACCGGGTGTATCCAGCGTTTTCGAAAGTGGGACAATTCCTGAGGTAGGCCAGCGCCCGCCTGTGGTCTTGAGGCCGGCCACACCAGTCATCGCTGCAGGAACGCGCACAGAGCCTGCGGTATCAGTGCCTATAGCGAGCGCCGCGGTTCCCTTGATCAAAGATACACCCGCACCTGAACTCGACCCGCCAGGCACCCGATGTTCATTTTTGCACCAGGGGTTTTTGGGGGTTGGCCAATGGGCGTTTGTTCCCAGCCCCCCGAAGGCGAACTCCACGCAATGGGTTTTACCCACCACTGGAGCCAGCTGAGATTGCAAGGCGCGAACCAGGGGCCCTTCAGCCTCCCAGCTTTTCGGCAAGGCTCTCGCACAACCGGCGTAAGTGGGAAAGCCCGACACCCCGAACATGTCCTTTACCGATACGGGGATACCCATCAACGGCCCAGTGACGCCGCCGGCAGCCCTGACTTGGTCAGCGGCGCGGGCAAGCTCCAATGCCGGCTCCGGGC
The DNA here is from genome assembly GCF_900112835.1 of Marinobacter sp. DSM 26671. Taxonomy (NCBI): domain Bacteria; kingdom Pseudomonadati; phylum Pseudomonadota; class Gammaproteobacteria; order Pseudomonadales; family Marinobacteraceae; genus Marinobacter; species Marinobacter sp. DSM 26671. The sequence goes on from NZ_FONF01000006.1 coordinate 141,313, forward strand.
GCCAGCTGATGTAGGCTCGGTTATCACATTCTTTGCTGGCCTCGATCGAGGCTTCAACCAGAGACTCCGCTTTCACATTGCCGGAACGGAACCCTTCTGCAAGGGCTCTCATTGGCATCGATAGCAACATCCTCCCGGCTATGGCCACTACCTCATCCAGCCAAATCCGGACAGCATCTGGCCGGCATTATTCATACCGCTGCTAAACATCCGCTGTGGGAACTTACATCCGCCAAGCGTGAACGCGGCGTTCAGGAGGCACACGGTTGGATCTTCCAATTTACGGTGATGCCTGTTACCGGACTGGCCGCCCTTGAAGGAGATCGCAGCACCCCACTGCTGGTCCTGAACCCAGCCACTGATCATTTCCCGCAGGTGTCGGTCATGCAGCGATACCCGGCTTTCGCGCTTGTCGTCCAGGCAGATCACGAGAACTCCCTGCTCACGAATGGTTTCCAGACATTGCCCGACAAGGCGGTACTCTCCTTCACTCATGCCGGTATTAAGTCGGAGTTCACTGAGATCCGCCGGTTCTTCGGAAAGCAACGCCCGAAGAAAATTCTCTCTCCCCTCCGACGTTTCATTCTGAATAGCCGGTGCAAAGCCCCGGGCACTGAGCAGAGAAAAGACACGCTCCGAACGCTCATGGTCGCCTTTCAGGTGGGTGACCAACGGCGCCTGGAGACTTGTGTCCGTGCTTAACAGCAAAACACTCCTGACACTCTGCCCCCAGATCATCCGCGCTGGTCCGGAGCCAGCCTGTCGCTGAGCTTCCAGGCTTCGTGCATCACAAGAGACAAATAACACCGGCAGCTTGTCCACGATGTCCTCCAAAACTGGCCTATCGAGAGGCCGGGGCTTATTTCCCCAGCTTCTTTGCGGATTGACCACCGATACCGAAATGCTGCTTCGGCATTTCATTGATGATGATCCGGACACTCTCTACAGGCGCCCCTAGCGAACGGCAAAGTGCGTCGGTGACCTCCCTGATGAGCGCTTCCTTTTGCTCATCAGACCGGCCTTCCAGGATGTTGATCTGGGCGACAGGCATAAAAACTCCTTATTCGAATCGAGCGGATACCGTACCCAGGCCCTGATATCGGACCGTGATGTTATCACCGGGCTCAACCGTGATGGCTGCGGTAATACCGCCGGTCATGATGAAGGTGCCAGCCGGGATGTGTTCGCCTCGTTCAGCCAGCAGATTGGCCAGCATGGCGACACTGGAAGCCGGATGGCCCAGAACCGCGGCGCCGGCACCCACGTCCACCACTTCACCGTTCTTCTCGACCACAACACCCAGGGTTTTCAGGTCCACGTCGGCAACATCCGCCATCTGACCGCCGGTGATAAACCGGGTGGATGAGGCGTTGTCCGCCACCACGCTCACCAGGTCAAACTTGAAGTTCTCGTAACGGGAGTCGATCACCTCCACCGCGGGAATCACAAAATCCGTGGCGGCCAGAACCTGGCCGATGTGGCAGCCAGGGCCTTTCAACGGTTCCTTGGTCACAAAGGCGATCTCGGCCTCAATCTTCGGGTGGATCAGTTCTTTGGTGTTCACCACCCCACCATCCGGCACGCTGAAGTAATCGGCCAGGAATCCGTAGATCGGGGTCTCCACACCCATCTGGGCCATCTTGGCCCAGGAGGTAAGGCCCATTTTCATACCAACGACTTTGTTGCCACGGGCTTCCTTGCGACGGCGGATTTCCCACTGCACATCGTAGGCATCCTCGAAGGTCATATCCGGAAAGTCGTTGGTGACCTTGGTGATGTCATGGGCCTGCAGCTCGGCGTTTTCCACATGTTCTGCCAGGGCCAGGACCTGTTCACGGCTCAATGTCTTGCTCATGCGTTCTGCTCCTTCTGTGCCGCCAGCAGATCCAGCGCCACATCCACAATCATGTCTTCCTGGCCACCCACCATGCGGCGTTTGCCCAGTTCCACCAGAATATCCACGGTCTTCAGGCCGTATTTCTGCGCCGCCACTTCGGAGTGGCGCAGGAAGCTGGAATAGACACCGGCATAGCCCAGGGCCAGGGTCTCGCGGTCCACCCGCACCGGGCGGTCCTGCAAGGGGCGCACAATGTCATCGGCCGCGTCCATCAGGGCGTACACGTCCGTGCCATGCTCCCAGCCCATCTTGTCAAAGGCCGCAATGCACACTTCCAGCGGTGCGTTGCCGGCGCCAGCACCCATGCCGGCCAGGGAAGCATCGATCCGGTCACAACCTTCCTCAACGGCAACAATGGAATTGGCCACGCCCAGCGCGAGATTGTGATGAGCATGCATGCCCGTCTGGGTCTCCGGCTTGAGCACATCCTTGAGTGCCCGGAACCTGTCCCGGATGTCGTTCATGTTCATGGCGCCGCCGGAGTCGACGACGTACAGGCAGGTGGCGCCGTAGTCTTCCATCAGCTTGGCCTGCTCTGCCAACCCTTTTGGTGTCTGCATGTGGCTCATCATCAGAAAGCCGACGGTGTCCATGCCCAGCTTGCGGGCGTGTTCAATGTGCTGTTTCGAGACATCAGCTTCGGTGCAGTGGGTTGCCACACGCACAATCCGGGCACCGGCGTAGTAGGCGTTGTCCAGGTCATGGACGGTACCGATGCCGGGCAACAGCAGGGTGGCGATTTTGGCGTGCTCGATCACTTCCGCCACCGCCTCGATCCACTCCAGATCAGTGTGGGCGCCGAAGCCGTAATTGAAGCTTGAGCCCTGAAGGCCATCACCGTGGGCCACTTCAATACTGTCGACCTTCGCCTTGTCCAGTGCCCGTGCGATGTCCTGCACGTTCTTGATGGAGTACTGGTGGCGGATGGCGTGGCTGCCGTCGCGCAGGGTGACGTCGGAGATGTAGAGTTTTTTGCCGGGGTTGAATGTCATGGGAATATCCTCCTCAGTTGACCAGCGATTCGGCGATGCGCTCGGCGGTACCGAGAGCGGCGGAGGTCATGATGTCCAGATTGCCTGCATAGGCCGGCAGGTAGTGGGCCGCGCCCTCCACTTCCAGGAAGATGGAAGTCTTCAGGCCGCTGAAGCGACCCAGGCCTGGAACGTTCATGGGCTGGTCTTCGGGGATGTCATCAAACTGCACTTTCTGCTTCAGGCGGTAGCCTGGCACATAGCTGTTTACGGCCTGGACCATTTCTTCCACCGAGGCCTCCACTTCAGCCTTGTCTGCTGCGTCGGAGAGCACGTACACGGTATCGCGCATCAGGAGGGGCGGCTCGGCCGGGTTCAGGATGATGATGGCCTTGCCCTTCTGGGCACCGCCCACCACCTCAATGGCCCGGGACGTGGTTTCGGTAAACTCGTCGATATTGGCGCGGGTACCGGGGCCGGCGGACTTCGAGGAAATCGAGGCAACGATTTCGGCGTAGTGGGCCTTGGCCACTCGTGATACCGCCGCAACCATAGGAATGGTGGCCTGGCCGCCGCAGGTAACCATGTTGACGTTGCCTTCCTGAAGCTGCTGCTCAAGATTCACCACCGGCACGCAGTAGGGGCCGATCGCCGCAGGCGTCATATCAATAATCTTGATGCTCTCCTTGTGGCCGCGCAGAAAAACCTCGTTGTGCATGTGGGCCTTCGCGGAGGTTGCATCGAATACAATGTCGATGTCGGCGAATTCCGGCATCTTCACCAGTCCGTCCACGCCTTCGTGGGTGGTGGCCACGCCCATGCGGGCAGCTCGGGCCAGACCGTCCGATTCCGGATCGATACCGACCATGGCGCCCATTTCAATGTTCTTACCATTGCGCAGAATCTTGATCATCAGATCGGTGCCGATGTTGCCCGAGCCGATGATCGCTGCCTTGATTTTCTTGCTCATAGCCTTTTCCTCATTGTTCTTTTCGGTCATGCGAAGCGCACGGATGCGCTACCGATGCCGCCGATGTCGACCCGCATGTAATCACCGGCCTTGACCGGCTCAAGGGGTACCAGCGAGCCGGACAGAATGACTTCGCCGGCCTTAAGGGAAATACCGAACTCACCCAGCGTGTTCGCCAGCCAGGTAACACAATTCACTGGCGAGCCCAGGGCCGCTGCCCCGGCGCCCGCACTGATCACGCTGCCGTTCTTCTCGACGACCATGCCGCAGGTAACCAGATCCACCTTGCGAGGCGATACCGCCTGGTCCCCGAGCACAAACAGGCCGCAGGAAGCGTTGTCGGCAATGGTGTCCTGAATGGCGATCTTCCAGTCCTGGATGCGGGAATCGACAATCTCGAAACAGGGCATCACGCATTCCGTAGCCGCCAGAACGTCGGCGTTGGTCACGCCCGGACCGGTCAGGTCTTTTTTCAGGATGAAGGCAATTTCGCCCTCTGCGCGCGGCGCGATCAGCCGGTCGCTGATGGGCATGACCTCACCGCTGTTGAACACCATGTCGTCGGTGAGATAGCCAAAATCCGGCTGATGGACGTTGAGCATGTTCTGTACGGCTTTGCTGGTAACGCCAATCTTCTTGCCAATAATCGAGGCGCCATCCGCCAGACGACGTTCCAGCATGCGCAGGGAAATGTGGTAGGCATCGTTAATTCTGATGTCTTCACCACGGCTGGTGAGCGGGGACACGGCCTCCCGCTTGATCATGGCTTCGTAGAGTTCGTCACCGAACGCCTGGATCTTTGCCTGTTCCATTACTTACCTCCGGCAGCGGCTTGATCCGCTTCGTTCAGGAAATCATCGACCAGACGGGCAAACCGGCTGGCGTGTTCAATTTGGGTCCAGTGGCCGCAGCGGCCAAACACATGCAGCTGGGCGCGATCAATCAGTTCGGCCAACTTGAGTGACGCTTCCAGAGGAATCACTTCGTCTTCGCGGCCGTGAATGATCAGGGTCTCGTTGGGCAGTTTACGAATGGCTTCTTCAGGGCTGGCCAGATTGTCCACCCAGCGCTGACGCGGGGCCGGGAACATGGCCGCAAAAGACTCCTGAAAGCCCGGTCGAATGCTGGCCCGGTAACGCATTTCTGCCAGTTCTTCGGTCAGCAGGCCTTTGTTGAAGGCAAACACATCCATCAAATTGCGCATGGCATCCAGAGAAGGCTGGTAACCCCAGACTTCGTCCAGACCCTGGGTGATCGGAAAGCTGACCCCGGCAGAGCCCATCAGTACCAAACGGCGAACCCGCTCCGGATGCTCGATGGCCAACGACAATGCCAGACCACCACCAAAGGAGTTACCGACCAGATCGACCTGTTCGAGCCCCAGCTCGTCCATAACACCGATGGCGTGCTTCACCCAGCGCTCCCGGTTATAAACCTGGTCTTCCGGGCGTTCGCTGTAGCCAAAGCCGAGCATGTCTGGCGCAACCACCCGGCGGTGTTTGGCCAGCTCGGGGATCACCAGGCGCCAGTTGGCCCAGGCGGTTACCCCTGGGCCGGAACCGTGGATCATCATCAGCGGGAAGCCACCTTCGCCGTGATCGTGTACATTGGTCCGGTAGCCGGCCGCGGTGATTTCACGCCCGATTTCAGGGCTGTCTACAGATGCGTTCATGGCTACCTCACAATTTGATGCAGATGTTTTTGGTTTCAGTGTAAAACTCCAGACCGTGTACTCCGCCCTCACGACCAAGCCCGGATTGTTTGGCGCCGCCGAAGGATGTGCGCAGATCACGCAGGAACCAGGAGTTCACCCAAGCCAGACCAACTTCCATCTGTTCCGCCACGCGGAGAGCACGGGCAGAATTTTCTGTCCAGATGGCACAGGCAAGACCGTAGTTGGTGTCATTAGCCAATTCGATGGCTTCTTCTTCGGTGTCAAACGGACGGATGTGACAGCACGGACCAAAAATCTCCTCGCGGATAACACGGGCGTCTTCAGGCAGGCCGGTCCAGATAGTCGGTTCAATCCAGGCCCCATCATTCAGTTCTGCGCCCATATCGGGAACGCCTCCGCCAATTTCGACGGTTGCACCCTCTTCGCGAGCCAGATCGTAATAGCTTTTAACTTTGTCACGATGCTCCAAGCTGACCAGCGGTCCGAAATTCGCATCGGGATCTTCTGGTCGGCCCAGTTTCAGCTTGGCCACCTCTTCTTTCATACGGGCGAGGAACTGGTCAAATATTGAGCGCTCTACATAGACCCGCTCTGTGCCCAGGCAAACCTGACCACAGTTGACAAACGCAGAGCGCATCGTGCCCTCCACGGCTTTTTCCAGGTCGCAGTCGGCGAACACAAGGCCAGGGTTTTTCCCGCCGCACTCCATGGAAACATTACGCAGACCAACTGCGGCGGCTTTCATGATGATTTCACCGGTGCGGGTTTCACCGGTGAAGGTGATCGCATCAACGAGTGGGTGATTGGTCAAAAATGCTCCGGCCGAATTTGGGCCAAAACCGTGCACCACGTTAAAGACACCCGCCGGTACGCCACATTCATTCATGACTTCGCCCAACAGCGTAGCCGTGGCCGGTGTTTCTTCTGACGGCTTCACAACGACCGTGTTGCCACAAGCCAATGCCGGACCGACTTTAAAGGTCATCAGCAGCAGTGGCAGGTTCCATGGAGAGATCACGGCAACAACGCCCTTGGGTGTCCGGTGGCCTACGTTTACTGCACCCTTGGCATCGGGCGTTTCCATGCGAAATCCCTCAGTGGGATGACTCATGGAATCCGCAAATTCCTTGAAGTTAGCTGCACCGCGGGGAATATCGATGTGGCTGGCCATTGAACGTGGCTTGCCGGTATCGAGACACTCTGCGGCCAGGAATTCGTCGAAACGCTCATTAATGCGGTCCGCGATCTTGTTTAGCATGGCGGCACGCTGCTTTTGGGTCAGCTTACTCCAAGGGCCCTTAAGCGCGGCTTTAGCGGCACGAACGGCAGCATCGACTTCCGCCTCCCCGGCCTCGTGAACCTGGCCAATCAGGCTATTGTCCACCGGTGAGCGATTTTCGAATGTTTTGCCGCTGGCCGAGGCCACGTATTCGCCGTTGATAAAGTGCTTGAATTCTTTCATGGCTGCCTAGTCCTGTTAAATTGAATCCCGGTCGGCCTGTTCCTAATCAGGTCAACACGGTCAGGAAGCGTTCGTTCAGTACGCGATCGTGGTAGAAAATCGCCTTACCGAGGTCTTCTGCTTTCCAGGTAATGGGTTTGTGGTCGGGGTAGTGATAGTCACCTCCGCAGAACACTTCGTTGCGGTTGCCAGACGGGTCAAAGAAATAGATGGTCTGGCCATGGGTCAGGCCGTGACGGGTCGGGCCGATATCGATGGAGGTATCGGTCATCGAGATCAGATCCGCCGCCCGCAGTACGGCTTCCCAGGTATCCAGGAAGAAAGAGGCGTGATGGAACTTGCCTTTCTCTTCGTGGTGGATGAAGGCCACGTCGTGCTCCTTCATGGAGACAGTCAGAAACTGCGCTACACGAGTGCCTTCGGGGTCCAGTACCTGCTCGGCCAGATGGAAGCCCAGTACGTTCACGAAGATGTCGTACACGGCAGCCAATTCCGGGCCGTAGAACAAAGCGTGGTCAAAACGCACGGCTTTCATGCCCTGCAGGCCACGGGGCCAGGCTTCCGGGTTAACGCTGGATACGCCCCACTTACCGGTGTACTTCTTGTCAGCATAGAGTTCAAAGGCATGACCGGAAGGCACGGTAAAGCGAACGCGGCGACCGCAGTCTTTCAGCTCTTCTGCCGGTACCTGCTCAACCTCAACACCGTAATCAACCAGGTCTTTTTCGAGCTGGTTCAGGGCGGCTTCGTCCACCACCTTGAAGCCCATGAAATCGCAGCCCGGCTCATCGGCTTCAACCAATACCACAGAGAATTTGTCCACTTCGGTCCAGGCTTTCAGATACACGCGGCCCTGGTCGTCGCGGTCGGTTTCGATCAGCCCCATCAGGTCTGTGTAGTGTTTGACGGCTGCTTCCAGATCAAGAACTCGAATCTGAACGTGGCCGGGACGCATCACACCTTTTTTCATGACAATTACCTCTATGCTTTTGTTGTTGTCTGCTCTTCAAATGCCGCCTCAGGCTGAGGCACGCACTCTATGATCAAGTTCGTCAACGGGTAGATTCTGCAGGCCAGAACCTCGCCCTTATCGATGGCCTCGGGCGGTACGTGGGCTTTGCTCATTTTTCCGCACTCGAAATCACCCTCTACAATCCGAATCTTGCAGAAACCGCAGCCACCGCCACGGCACCCGACCGGGACACACTTCTTACCTGCAAGCTCCATTGCCTTGAGGACACTCTGGCCCTCCTGGCAGCTGAAGTGATCGCCGGTTGTCCGGTTGCTTACCTGGAATCCGGCCATGGCCCACCTCCCGGTCAGATCTTCTTGAACAGGGCTGAACGCTGAGTTTCTTCCGCACCGTCGGCCGCTGTCAGGAATTTCTCCATGAAGATGTCCCGCTCGAACAGCCGGCCTTGCATCAATGCGGTAATGGCGGCATCAATCATCGGTGGCGGGCCACACAGGTAGGCTTTGTTGCCGGCAAATCGGCCATCAAAGTGTTCCTTGGCGGCTTCGTGCACATAGCCCTGGTATCCGCTCCAGTCGGCATCATCCTCGGTCTGGCTCAGCGCCGGCACATAGGTGAAGTTGTCATGGTCACGATCGAGGGCTTCAAACAATTCCCGGTTGTAAAGCTCAGCCTGGTTACGTGCACCCTGGAACAGTACGATCTTGCGTTCGTCGTTCTGCTCCAGCAGATCCATAATCATCGATTGCGGGCTGGACAGCCCTGAGCCACCGGCGATGAATATCAGGTCGCCCGGCTGGGAGCTGCGCACGAAGAACTGGCCGTAGGGACCAGACAACTTCAGTTCATCGCCGGCTTTCAGCTGCTCGTGAATGTAAGTGGTGGCCGCGCCGCCCTCGACCAGGCGAACGTGCAGTTCCACTTCGTCGGCCTTGCTGGGCTGATTGGCCAAAGAGAAGGCCCGCGCGCCGTCGACGCCTGGCAGCTCAATGTTGATGTACTGACCGGCCTGGAAAGTCATGGGCCGGTCCAGCTTCAGGTGCAGACCCTTGATGGTCGGCGACAAGTCCACGATGTCGGTGACGGTGGCGGCGTAATCCTCGACAGGATGGCCTTCAAAATCCGGATCAACATCAATGTCGGCTTCGATGGTGACGTCGCTCTCGACCGTCGCGCAGCACGCCAGAACTTTGCCTTCATCCCGCTCGACATCCATCAGAGCAAACGGTGAGGCGTCACCGATCTCGACGTCGCCCTCAAGCACTTGCACCTTGCAGGTAGCGCAGGTGCCGTGACCGCAGGCAAACGGCAACCAGACTCCCTGGCGGAGCGCCGCCGCGAGGATGGTTTGACCTTCCTCCACTTCGATCTGCTCGCCAATGGGTTCGATAGTTACGGTGTGGCTCATAGCTCTACCCTCAGTATCCGACGCCAGCCATGCCTTTGAGGTCAGGTGTTGTGACCGTCAGCATGCTTTTGTGATCAATGCCGTTGTCGGTCAGGCTGGCCTCGGCATTCGGTGTAAAAGGCTCGTCATTCAGCAGCCATTGCGCGTTCAGAAAATCCGCCTTGGCAGAATCCGGGTGCGACGCAGTGGCGGGTTTGATGATCTCGTCCACCAAGGCGCGGAAGGTCATGTCCGGCTGCACCAGCAACGCGAAGGGTGCGCAAAACATCAGGTGGTCGGGCCAGTAGACATACAGCAGCTGCATGCCGTGGAAGTTCTCAACCTTGTCTTTGGCATCAAACTTGTAGTCGTATAAAGCGTTAACAGTCATAGTGGTCACCTTGTTGTTTTTGTGGGCCAATCGCCCGGCGCCAACGGCAGCCGGACGATTCCCGAATCAATATCAGGCTGCGTTTTTCTCCTCGTCGGCCGGTTTCAGACCCTTGATAGACAACCAGCGTTTGTGGTCCGGAGAACCCAGGTACTCGAAATTGTCCTCGCCGATGTTGATGTGGTAGTACTTCTGCACCACTGTCTCCACGTCTGCACCTTCACAGTTACCCTGGTAGATCTGGTGCACCGGCAGCCATGCCTGGATGTACTTCTCCGGCTCAAACTCGAAAATTTCACAGCAAGCTTCAGAGCAGAAGTGGTAACGCTCGCCTTCGTACTTCAACTGACGGTGACTGAGTTTGGTGGGCGCACCCATCTCGGTGAACAGAGTCGGCACCTGACACACCTGGCACAGTTGCGGCAGGGTGTTGTTGTAGAACCGGCGACCAGCAGCGGCTTCTTTCGCCAAATGCTCGTAACGCGGGCGGTAGTACTTGTCGAAAGTGTCGGGGTACTTCTCCGACATCCAGTCCATCTCTTCCTTCTCTGGGATCCAGGTATGGAAGTTGGTGGCCTGGCTGTACTGGTAGAAGGTGGTCCACAACTGGTGGCTCAGGTGGTGCTTGGCATCGTTGGCGACGTCCTGGTACTTGGGCGGACGAATACCGTAACGCTCGAGATCCTTGAACAGGGCACCCCCGTTCTGCTCGTAGTACACCTCCCAGGCCTCAGACCAGGACATGACTTTGTTCGGCAGCATGTAGTCCATCATCATGCTGACCAGGCTGAGCAGGCGGAAACCACGCCAGAACCACTTGTCGATCCAACGCTGAACGATGGGCACGTTGTCTTCGTGCTGCTCGAGGATGAACTTGATCACCTCCAGGCCCAAGGTCATGTGTCGTGCTTCGTCTGACTGGGCAGAGAAACCGAAGGTGACGGTGGCCATGTCACCGTTGTAGGCCGCACCCGACATGAACGGTACAAACAGCAGGTTAGTCAGCACATACTCAAACGAGAACGAAATGGCGGTCAGGAACTCGAACGGGCCAGCAGAACGGGCATCGTCAAAGAACGACTTGGGCACCGACAGGAACCACACCCGGTCGTGCATGTGTGCGGCATCGTGCAGGCCGTTAAAGTGCTTGTTGTAGTGGCTCATGGCGTGTTGCTGAGTCTGGGAATGACGCAACTCGTCAATCGCCTGCATCTGGCAGGCCACCCGCGCACCGGTACCACTGAATTGACGACCTGTTTTGGCATAACCCTGGAAGGCCGCATGTTCCAGCGGCGACACACCGGTGAGGAACAGTTTCAGAGCGTTGACGTAGCGAGCATCTGAAATGTTCTGGTGGCCGTTGTTCTGGGCAAACGCATCGAAAATGGCGTACAGCTTCTTCTCTTTTTCCGCCTGGTACTTCCAGTAAGAATCCATGGTCAGACGGAACGGGTCTTCCCACTGGGACCAGTCGGTGATCTTGATACCTTCAAAGTCCTCGTCCGGAAAAATGTCCTTCTTTTTCTGGTAGGTCGGTTCCCAGCCCATGTCGCGAGTCAGATACTGGTATTTGTCTTTGAGATTCAATTTCTTGTTTTGAACTGCCATGATGGTTCTCCCAATTATTTCCACTCAAGAATGAAGTGGTCATCGTCTTCATCGACATTGCCGCCAATGCTGATGACATTTATGAGCATTTCCTGAACGTCCCAATCGCGCCCGAGCTTTTCTTCCATGGTTTCCCGGTTCATCACCAGGCGCTTCTCCGCCTGGATCCGAATCATCGCCGGCTGATGCTGCAGTTCCGCATGAGGGTTATCGTCCATAACCGCTTCGGCGAGATAGCGAGAGTCGTCGTTGTCCTGAAACACAATAAATACAAGTTGGCTCATGCTGAGACTCCCCGACTCTGCAGTCCGAATTTCTTCAGGCGGGTAGAAAGCTCCGCCCGAGCTTCATCTAGGGCGTCAATACCGACGGAGGCTTCGGCCAGTGGCTTGAGGGCGCTGTAGGCCTGGGGTTCCCAGTTGTCGATCCACTGCTGGAGCAGTTCGCGGTTGGCTTCACTCTCACCCGACACGGCCTTGATCATGGCGTTGGTCCAGCGCAGTGACTCTTTGTACCAGTCCCGCATGAACTCGGTGAGCATGGACACGTCTTCCGCGCCCTGGCTCTCGAACCAGGCGTCCATCTTGTCGTAAATCAAGGTATACATGAGCCCGTCGAGCAAAATGTTCTGTACCAGAGTCAGCTCAAACCAGTCGTCAACCACCAGGGTGTCTTCCACCAGTTTGCGCATGGGCTGCCACAGCTCGTCATCCATCCAATAGCCTTTGGACTCGTCCAGTGCCTTACCGGTACTGCCGTCGATCATCAGAGCAATGCGAGACAGATACTGGCCAATACCCAGACGGTCCATCGCGGTGTAGATGTGCATCTGTGAAACGGTGGTGGCTACCGCATCACCCGCAATCTTGCTGTTGTTCATGTTGGCGCCCAGCTCAACATGGCGCAGTGGCACTAGCAGGCGCAGCAGTTGTTTCTGGGTTTCTTCCGGGAGCCGGGTCAGCAGGTTGCGCTTGTCGCAAAAACCGAAGCTGGTCTCGGCTGCTTCCTGCATTTTTGCTCGGTTACCCACGTACGCGCCGTAGTAGAACTGGCGGGGATCAGACACCGCGTACCAGTCTTCCATGCGGATGGCGGTACGGCGATCATCATTGAGCTCGTACCGGGAATCCCACTGGGGGCGGTAATGGAAGTTGGTTTTCGCCTCCAGATCGTAGCTTGCTTCCTGATAGCGCGTCGCCGGCTTGTCACCGAAACGGCGAGCAATGTGGCTGTAGGTGTGACGAATGGGCTCCACCGAAGTGGTTTTGATTTCAATACTCATATCAACCTTTCCGTTTTGTTTTTGTGGATCAGAGTGATGTGGGTTTTGCGCTGCCGTTCAGTAACGCTCTCCGCGTTCACCGAACCGCCACTTGACCATGTCTTCATCAATCTGGCGGATCATGTCGGAGTCCATATGGACCACGTTGTTGTGCTTGCAGAAAATTTCGAAAGCGTCCCTGGGAAGAACCAGTTCAACGAACAGCTCCGGGTGACCGATGGCAAAATCGAATTCCACGAACTTGTCGCCCGGCTCGCTGCGGACCCGGATATAGCGGGTCATCTCGTCAAAGGATTTGGCTTGTGTCTCGCTGGTCATGATTTGCACCACTGGGTTTGTTGTTGTCTGGGAGGGGAACAGCAACGCGTGTGCCAAACCCGTCCAAAAGTCGAACGCCAATCTCCATCCAACTGTTTTTAATAAAGTTATCAGTTATTAGAAATGAATCAGCGTGAATAGAACTTGGAGAGTGCCTGCTGCTTTCGCGGCTATCTTTTTACTAAATGATCAATTTTTGCCGCCCGAATAACCAAATGCTGAGACGCTCTGATCTCGCCCCGCTGCAAGCAGTTTTTTATCATTTGGTTGATTTGTGACATCGATCAGGTATTAACTATTTAAGCGAAATGCCAACAGGCTCTCCGAAAAGAGCAGTCCCCGCCGACAACAACAAAAGGGGTAACCACCATGGCTGTAAGCTACAAGCCACAGCTGAGTTATTCAGACTTCAGGGATCTCAAGGACCAGATCCAGTTTCAATCCACGGAGGGCAAAATCTGGTTTGGCGAACAGCGTATGCTGTTGATGAATCTCAGTTCATTGGCAGCATTCCGTCGCGAGATCGTTAATAGCATGGGCATTGAGAGAGCCAAGGGATTCTTCCTGAGGCTTGGCTATCTCTCTGGGCTCAAGGATGCTGAGCTGGCCCGCAAGCTGAGGCCTCATTGCAGTGAGCTGGATATTTTTTTGGCCGGTCCGCAACTTCACTCACTGAAGGGTATGGTAAAAGTCGTTCCCCTGGAGATCGATCTGGACCAGGAAACCGGAGATTTTTACGGACGCTTCGAATGGATCGACTCCTGGGAAGTGGAGATCTGCAAGACCGAGCTGGGTCTTATGAAAGAACCGGCCTGCTGGGTACTGCTGGGGTATGCCTGCGCCTATACCTCATCGTTCATGGGCCGGGAGATCATCTTCCGGGAAGTCAGCTGCCGGGGCTGTGGCGATGAGAAGTGCATGATTGAGGGTAAACCTGCCGAGCAATGGAAGGACGGGAAAGAGTTTTCCCGCTACTTCAAAGCCGATCCGATCATCGAAGAGCTTTACGATCTCCAGGAACAATTGAACTCCCTGCGAAGCTCCTTTCAACGGCAAGAAGGCCAGTATTACGGCATTGGCCAGTCCGCATCTTATAACAAGGTGTGCCGGATGATTGACAAGGCCGCACAGGGAAAGGTGTCGGTACTTCTACTCGGCGAGACCGGCGTCGGCAAGGAAGTAATAGCCCGCAGTGTCCATTTGCGGAGCGCAAGAGCTGATGGCCCCTTCATCGCCGTGAATTGCGCGGCCATTCCGCCTGACTTGATCGAGGCGGAACTCTTCGGCGTTGAAAAAGGCGCCTATACAGGTGCAAATCAGTCGAGAGAAGGGCGTTTCGAGCGCGCCAACGGTGGAACAATCTTTCTGGACGAGGTTGTGGAGCTCACCCCCAGAGCCCAGGCCACTCTGCTCAGAGTATTACAGGAAAGTGAACTTGAAAGGGTGGGCGACAATCGCACCCGAAAGGTCAACGTTCGAGTGATAGCCGCCACCAACGAGAGTCTTGAACAGGCAGTCGAAGACGGCCGTTTCAGAGCCGACCTGTTTTATCGCCTGAACGTTTTCCCGGTAAAAATCCCACCGTTGCGGGAACGACTTGAAGATTTGCCTTTGCTGGCTGGCCACTTCCTGGAAAAGTTCCACGCCCAGTATGAAAAACGCACTCTGGGTTTATCGGACAAAGCCCTCGCCCTCTGCATGGCCTATCAGTGGCCGGGCAATATACGGGAGCTTGAGAATGTCATCGAGCGCGGTGTCATCCTGACCGACAACAACGAATCCATCAGTCAGGATGCCCTGTTCGTCTCGCCTCCTCCATCGGAGCCGGTGTCCATAGAACGAATCGATGCAGACGGTAATGTCTGCGTCGACCAGTCTGCCTGCGAGGAGGTAAGCTGGTCTAATCATATCATCAACAGCGGAATCAGCCTGGAAGAAGTGGAAGAAACGCTGATGCGGCAGGCCATGGAACAGGCAAACCAGAATGTCTCAGGGGCTGCTCGAATTCTAGGCCTGACCCGTCCCGCTCTCGCCTATCGCCTTAAAAAGACTGGCATTCTCGCGGAAAGCTGATTCTTCAAAGAGTATCTGCGACATGGAAGTTGCACCTCCTTCACACCGACTATGACGAAATGGACAACCCCGCCCACCGCTTGATCATTTGATAAAAATCAACGCTGTGATCCCACGTCATCGAAAGTGAAAACCTGCCAAGCAAAAAGCATTTTTAATAGTATTTTCATTAGCTTAGATCGTTTAAATCCGTTCTGGCACAGCCGTTGCTGAACCACCGTCAGTCGCTTTTCCACAAAAACAAAGACGGTGACATAACATGCCATACCCCATGGAATGCCCACGCGGCAAAGTTCCAACCCCGTTGATCCTTGCCGGACTGTCCGCACTGCTGCTAACCGGTTGCGAGGCGCCGCTGAATCTTGAAGCGGTAAGGCAGCAGTCCCAGCAAGCCATTCAGCGAACCGACTTTTTCCAATCTGTAGCCCAGAACGACCAAATCGTCGCCATCGCCGGCAATAACGGAGCGCTTCTGGTGAGCGAGAACAGCGGTGCGGACTGGCAACGTGTCCCGGTGCAAACCACCGAGAGTTTTCTTTCCCTCGATACCTGCCCGGACGGCAGTTTCATCGCCCTGACTTTCAATAATCAACTCTGGCACGGGAACCCTGCCGGTACCCAATGGACCGCCCATGAGCTTCCCAGCCAGGAGCAGATGATGACCGCCGATTGCGCGCCCGACGGCACCTGGTGGGTTGGCGGCAGTTTCACCACGCTGCAGAGTTCATCGGATCAGGGGGCGACCTGGCAGGAAACCTCCCTGAATGAGGACGCCATTCTCACCAACCTCCAGTTCCTTGATCCGGAAACGGCACTTGCGACCGGTGAATACGGCCTGGTTCTGAAAACCCTGGATGGTGGTGAGACCTGGGATTACGCCGGCTATCTACCGGAAGAATTCTATCCCCATGCAGCTTACTTCGCATCAGCAGACGAAGGCTGGGTTGGCGGTTTGAACGGTTTCATCTACCACACCACCGACGGCGGAGAAACCTGGGACCGCCAGCCTACCGACACCAGCATGCCGGTGTTCGGCTTCGTCAAGGCGGGCAATGCCCTGTTTGCCCTGGGAGACAACGCGACCGTTCTCGCGCTGTCCGGAGGCAGCTGGACAGGCCTTGAGACCCCCAAGCAGCCCCTTTACCTGCGCGACGGCGTGGTTCTGGCCAACAACCAGCTGCTGGCAGCCGGCGGCCGGGGTCTGCTTCTTCAACTCGACATTCCCGTGGCCTCAGTGGCCAGCAACAACCGAGGTAACTGATCATGGCCGGACTGCACAGATTCACGCATTTCCTGCATCAGCTGGAACTCTGGATTTTCAGAAACCCCCGAAAGGTCCTGTCGCTGATCGCCATCCTGACGCTGGTTTTCGCGCTGCGGATTCCGGGGCTGAAAATCTTCACGGACTTCGCCGATCTGTTACCGCAGCAGCACCCCTACATTGAGCTGCACAACAGTATCAAGGACGACTTTGGCGGCGCCAACGTTCTGGTGGTCGGTGTTGAATTCGCCGAAGGCGACATATTTTCAAATGAGAACCTGGCAACCATCGACCGGGTAACCCAGGCGGTCGACAGCCTCCCCGGCGTAAACCACAACCTGGTCACCAGCGTCACCCACCGGAATTCCCGCGAAATCTGGCTCACGGAAGTCGGCAGTATCAACTCAGAGCCCTACTACGACTCCACCCGCGGCGAGTACTCGTCGCAAGCCCTGGCGGAGATGAGAGCAGCCGTCGCCGCCAACCCCCGCGTTTACGGCCCCCTGGTGTCCCCCGACTTCAAGATGGCACTGGTCAAAGCCCAGCTGATTGAGGGCAAACTCGACTATGAGCAGACCTTTGCCCAGCTTCAGGAACTACGGGAAGCAGAAGCGGGCAGCGGCATCACCATCTACGCCACCGGACAGCCGGTGCTGGTGGGCTGGGCTTACACCTA
Source organism: Marinobacter sp. DSM 26671 (assembly GCF_900112835.1). NCBI lineage: Bacteria > Pseudomonadati > Pseudomonadota > Gammaproteobacteria > Pseudomonadales > Marinobacteraceae > Marinobacter > Marinobacter sp. DSM 26671. The sequence continues at coordinate 158,257 of NZ_FONF01000006.1, forward strand.
CATGGACCAGATCCTGCAGATCTTCATCTTCACCGTTCTGGCCATGCTGGCACTGCTGGTGTTCCATTTCCGCAAGGCCTATGGGGTGCTGATTCCCCTGGGCGGCGTTCTGATCTCCACGATCTGGGGCCTTGGGATCATCAGCCTGCTCGGGTACAACCTTGACCCGCTCGGGCTGGTCATCCCCTTTTTGATTGCGGCCCGGGCCATGAGCCACGGTGTTCAACTGGTAGAACGGTATTACTCAGAAACCCGCGAGCTGGGCGAGGGACCGAAGGCGGCCAAAGCTACCTTTGACAGCCTGTTCCGCCCCGGCTCCCTGGGCGTTGTGTCCGATGCCATCGGCCTGTCACTGATCGCCATTGGCTCGATTCCCCTGAACACCCACCTGGGGATCTATGCCTCTCTCTGGGCAATCACCGTCGTATTTACGGTTCTGATCGGTGTGCCCCTGCTGCTTTCGATCCTGCCCACACCGAAAAACGCCGAGATGCGCGAAACGGCCCTGCGTTATATCGGCAGCAGCTGCTCACGCACCGTCACCCGCCCAGGACGGGCAAAAGTTGTACTGGCGGCTGCGGCTGTTGTGATGGGTGCCGGTGTTCTTGCGGCATCCAACGTCCAGATCGGGGACTCGGAGCCCGGGTCTCCAATTCTCTATCCGGACCACGATTACAACATTTCATCCCGCGTCGTGAATGACCGCTTCCCCGGCTCCGAGGAACTGTATGTCATCGCCGAAACCGACGAGAAAGGCGGCCTCAAGCGGCCGGAAGTCCTCAAGGCACTGTCAGATTTCCAGGCCCACATGCTCACCGATCCCGGTGTTGGCGGATCCAAGGGTCTGCCCGACCTGGTAAAGCAGGTAAACCGGCTGATGCATAACGACGATCCACGCTGGTATCAGATTCCCCACGATCAGCGCTATGTGGGCGGCCTGATGTTTACCTACATGGCCTCAAGCCCGATTCCCGGCGCCCTGGATGAGTTCAATGACACCGACGACCGTGTCGCCAATCTGGTGTTCTTCTACAAGGACCGCCAGGGCGAAACCATCCGCCGGGCCATTCACATGGCCAAGGAATGGATCGCCGAAAACGGTGACAGCGTCGAGGGACTGACCATCCGGCTGGCCGGCGGAACCCTCGGCGTTGCCGCAGCCATGAACGAGTCGGCATTCGACACCAACATGATCGTTCTGCCCCTGGTCTTCCTGCTGATCTTCGCCTTCGTGATGCTGTTCTACACGTCCTGGCATGCCGGGCTGATGATGCTGCTGGCCATGTTGTTCGCCACCACCCTGACCTACGCCTACATGGGCCTTTACGGACTGAGCATCGATATCAATACCGTACCCGTGATCGCCGTGGGTATCGGCGTCGGCATTGATTACTCCATCTACATGATGGATCGCATACGCGAGGAGATGGCCAAGTGTGGCGAGCTGCGCGAAGCGGTACGCCGGGCCATCGCCACTACCGGCATGGCCATCAGTTTCACCGCGCTCACCCTGATGGCCGGCATCATCATGTGGGTAATTTTCTCTGACCTGCGCTTCCAGTCCGACGCCGCCATGCTGCTGTGCGTGATGATCGTGATCAACGGCATCGCCGCCATGCTGCTGGTGCCCTCCTGGGTGCTGGTGTTCAAACCCCGCTTCATTACCAACGTCTACGCGGACGAGGACGGCATTCTCCACGCCGACAGTCAACGTCCCGAACCAACTCCCTCACCAACCGACAACAGCCGGGAAAGTGATGGATACGTAGCCGGAGCCGCGTCCCGGGCGTGACCCGGGGCCAGGCTCCAGAACAACCCAAACGAGGATCTGCCATGCAAACAAGAATAAAAGGCCTGAGTCTCTGGTGCGCCGCTTTCTATGGCACCACTGCGCTCACCCTGGCTGCGCTGCCCGGCACTGTTGCCGCGGAGGATACCAGGATCAATGGCTTCTATGAGAACGCAACCTACGCACGTGACGGAGTGGGGCTCTCCAAATTCCGGAACACCATTCAGCTCGAGGGGGAAAAACGGATAGGGAACGTGGGCATTTTCAGCAATGTCTCCGTAAACGGCACGCTTCGCGGTACTTACGACGGTGTCTACGACCTCAATGATGACGAATACGGCAGTGAAGCCGGCGGGCCGATTCAGCTCCAGGACATTGCCCAGGGCTCGGTTCCTCACGGAGGCGGTATTGCGCCCACACCGCTCTTCGGTTTCGACATCAATGAGAACCCCAACGACGGCATGGTAGTTCTCGGCGAGCACCTGCATGATCAGGACAACGGCGTTGCTTTTGGCGTACCCGTACGTCCCTGTGACGTCGACAGCCGCGGCTGTATCGATGACTACCTCGACAAGGACGAAGATGAGCTGCGTTTCCAGGAGTTCAATGACCGTCTGGATTTCATCCGGGAACTCTATGTTGATTTCGATCTGAACTTCGACAGTGGCAACGTACTCAGCACCCGTCTGGGTAAACAGCAGGTCATCTGGGGCCGCACCGATCTGTTCCGGGTCCTGGATGTGATCAACCCGGTGGACTATTCCCGCAACAACATCTACGACGAGCTGGAAGATATCCGGATTCCCATGTGGATCCTGAAAACGGACTACCGTATGGGCCCGACGGAAGTGTTCGAAGGCTTTGCCTTTGACGACCTGAACTTCCAGGTGGTGTGGAACTTCGACGAGTTCCGTCCCCACGACATCGGCCAGTGCGGCCAGCCCAACGTGATCCTCGACGCCGGCTGTTTCTTCCGGGGCATGAACAACCTCTGGGAAAATGGCGGCACCGTGGCCAACTTTGCAGGCGCGACACCTGATGGTGGTCTGGCAACCGACTTCGGCCCCGGGCAGATCGGTATCCGCCGCGCCAATATGCCGAGCTGGAAGCTGTCCAACACCCAGCTGGGGCTTAAACTGGAAGGTGTCTATGGCGACCTGGGTTTCTCCCTGAATGCACTGACCTATCGCTCCCAGTTACCCTCGCTTCGCGGTGGCATTCCCGCCCAGAACCCGTTTGACGGTACGACAGACGTTTATCCGTCCCTGATCGCCTTCGACATCCACTTCCCGCGGGTCAACCTGGTGGGTGGCTCTCTAGACTACTACTCCCAGGGCATCGATACCGTATTCCGGTTCGAGACTGCCTACACCTCGGGCGAGGAATTCGCCAATACCCTGCGCGAGAGGCTCTATTCCGAGTCTGACGTGGCACGTTACGTTATTGGCGCAGACAAGAACGTGTTTATTCCTTTCCTGAACGAAAACCAGTCGTTCCTGTTCTCCGGCCAGATCTTCGGCCAGCACATTCTCGATCATGAGCGTGAGCAGAGAACCTATGGTGAAGCCGGCATTCCGGACTGGGAGCACAACTGGATTGGCACCCTGCTGATTCAGGGCTTCTACATGAACAACCGTCTGATCCCGAAACTGATCACTGCCCACGACTTCCGCGCCCAGGCCACCACGCTTGCGCCCAGCGTCGACTGGATCGTGACTGACCGGTTCAAGGTTACCGCCGGCGCGAACGTGAAAGTCGGGGACGGTGCCCGCAAATTCGACGACTGCCGATCCTGTAACCCTTGGGATCCGTTCACCCAAACACCGGGTGTGGTCAATCACCAACCCGGCGAGTCCGCAGGTCTGGGCGGCTATGAACCCCTCGGTCGCTTCAAGTCCGGTCCGATCGGCATGGCCCAGGAAGAAGACGAAGTTCAGCTGACCGTTCGCTACAGCTTCTGATCACGAGGTAACACCATGAGACAACAAACAATGAAACACTTTACGCGCACTCTGATCGCTGGCTGCGCCGCCAGCCTGATGGCCACGGCCGCTCTGGCGGACGAAGCAGTCATCACCGAATCCTTCTATCCCTACAAAACCGAGACGCCGCAGCACGAGGGTCTTGAGCCCGGAATGGTGATCGACCAGTCCAACGTCGCCCAGTTCAAGGACATCATCGATCCGGCCTTCTACGGTTTCATTGAGCAGGGCTGGACCACAATGGTCGTGGGTGAAACCACGTCCTTTGATCTTCACCCGAGCTACGTTGAAGCGACCCGCCTCGGCATGGATCAGGTCACCCTCGGTGGTCAGGTGGGCGAAATCAACGGTTGGCAGGCAGGCCGCCCGTTCCCGGAAGAGCCCAGCGCCGATGATCCCCGCGCCGGTGAGAAGCTGGCCTGGAACTACAAGTACGGCTACAACTGGGGCGACAGCGCCGCCATCTCGCCGTTCTACTGGAAGTACCGCGACATGAACTCCGGTGACGTTGAGCGCACCATCAAGTTCAACTTCCACTTCCTGAACTACAAGGGCCGGGTGAACCAGGAACCAACCCCTGAAATCACACCGAACCCGTCTGACCTGTTCCGCGCCATTTACCTGCAGGTACTGGATCCGGCGGATGTGCGCGATACCCAGTTGCTGATCCACCGGGCCGCGGATGACCTCAAGCGCGACAACTCCTGGCTGTACCTCGGCTTCCAGCGTCGGGTCCGTCGTCTGGCTACCGGCCAGGTCACCGATGCGTTCCTCGGTTCCGACCTGATGATTGAAGACTTTGAAGGCTATAACGGCCGGATTTCCGACATGAACTGGACCTACAAGGGTACCCGTTACATGCTGATGCCGTTCTACAACCACAATGAGCTCAAGCTCGACACTGAAACCCACAGTGACAGCGACGGCTACCAGGTGGTTGCCTTCAGCGGACAGGGCGGATGCTTCCCGGATATCACCTGGCAGCTTCGCAAGGTCTATGAGGTTGAGTCGGTGCCGGTCGATGAGAGCCATCCGCTGTCCAAGCGCGTGCACTTCATGGACGCGCAGACCTTCACCATTCCCCGCACCGTGTCCTATGACCGTAAAGGCAGCCTTTGGAAGACCTTCACCATTGGCCAGGCGCATCCGGACCATCACCTAGCCAAGAACAAGGGCACCGGTGTTTCCATTGACGACAGTTTCAGCATGATCGACGTGCAGGCCAGCCACTGCACCACCGGCCAGTTCAAGGGCCAGGTGGATCCTGAAATGTCGCCGCCCAACATGTTCAACGTTCAGTACCTGCGCGCCACGGGCAGTTAACCGGGCATCATTGTTGCTCCTCTTTCGGGCCCGCTTCGGCGGGCCCCTTTTTTGGACTATAGAGGATATCGAACATGACCGATAACCAGTCTGCCATTGGCGAACAGGATTCAACGGCGCCCCTTACCGTAGTTGTTTCGCGGAGGGTCAGGAAGGGCCAGCAAGAAGCGTTTGAAGCGTTAAGTAGCCAGATGACCGAGCGGGCGTCCCGTTTTCCCGGTTACCTGGGCACGGCCATGTTCCGGCCAGCTTCTCCCGACGATCCCGAGTACCGGATTGTCTTCAAATTCCGGGACCGGGAAACCCTGACCGCCTGGGAGGAATCGGAAGAACGCGCCGAGCTGCTGGAACAGATTGAAAGCCTGCTGGTGCAGCCCAGCGAACGAGAAGTCACCTCCGGCATCGTGACCTGGTTCACTCTGCCCGGCCAGAACCCGGTGCAACCACCACCCAAATGGAAGATGACTATTGTCAGTTGGCTGGCACTCTATCCAGCGGTGACGCTAGTATTCGTGGTATTCGGAGACTGGTTGGCGCAGGTGCCACTGCTGCTGCGCACGATGATGGTAACGGTCGTGGTGATGGGGTTAATGAGCTATGTATTAATGCCCAGAATGACAAGATGGTTCGCCTTCTGGTTGTTTCCCCGACAGAAGGGCACCTCCCGTTGAGCGAACGACTGCTGGATGTCTGAGAAGAGAAAAGTCAGGGAGCAAGCCAGACCGCGCTGACTCACTCCCGACCCAATCAGAAATGAATAACCGTCCGAATGCTCTTGCCCTCATGCATCAAATCAAACGCCTTGTTGATGTCTTCCAGCGGCATTTCATGGGTAATGAACACATCCAGCGGAATCTCGCCCTTCTCGGCTTTCTCCACGTAGCCCGGCAGCTCGGTGCGGCCTTTTACGCCGCCAAAGGCTGAACCACGCCAGACGCGACCGGTGACCAGCTGGAACGGACGGGTGCTGATTTCCTCGCCGGCACCGGCAACACCGATGATGGTGGATTCGCCCCAACCTTTGTGACAGGCCTCGAGCGCCGCACGCATCAGCTTCACATTACCAACGCACTCGAAGGTGTAGTCGGCGCCACCATCGGTCATCTCGACAATCACTTCCTGGATCGGCTTGTCATAGTCATTGGGATTGACCACATCGGTGGCACCCAGCTGTTTGGCAATGTCGAATTTACCGGGGTTGATGTCGACACCGATAATCCGGCCGGCCTTGGCCATTTTGGCGCCGATGATCGCCGCCAGGCCGATACCGCCGAGGCCGAAGATGGCCACGGTTGCGCCTTCCTCGACCTTGGCGGTGTTCAGCACCGCACCGATGCCGGTGGTCACGCCGCAGCCGAGCAGGCAAACCTTGTCCAGGGGCGCTTCCTTGGGGATCTTGGCCAGGGAGATTTCCGGCAGTACGGTGTATTCGGAAAAGGTGGAGCAACCCATGTAATGATAGAGTGGCTGACCGTTGTAGGAGAAACGGGAGGTACCGTCGGGCATTACGCCCTTGCCCTGGGTCGCACGCACGGCACCACACAGATTGGTCTTGCCAGAGGTGCAGAACTTGCACTCGCCGCATTCGGCCGTGTAGAGCGGAATCACGTGGTCACCCACTTCCAGGTTTTTGACGCCGGGTCCGACCGCCTCGACAATACCGCCACCTTCGTGGCCCAGAATGGTCGGGAACAGGCCTTCAGGGTCAGCACCAGACAGGGTGTAGGCGTCGGTATGACAAACACCGGTGGCAACGATGCGCACCAGAACCTCGCCCTCCTGGGGCGGCGCCACATCGACTTCGACAATTTCTAGCGGCTTGTTGGCCTCAAAAGCCACCGCTGCACGGGATTTAATCACTGTCGGACTCCTGTTGAATTCGGATCTGTGTTTTGGATTTCACGCCACGATGTGCCGGCTGTTCGTTCATTCTAGACGAAGTGCGCAACCAGATGGGCGGCGAAATCTTTTTCGGAACTGGCTCGTATCTTCTCACAGCTGACAGATACCGAGAGAGGAGCTCTTACGTTGCGCACGCTTTACTGGTTTACGCGGGATCTTCGCCTGCACGACAACGCTTCGTTGCTGGCGGCCTCGAAGTCCGACATGCTGCTCTGCCTCTATGTGGTCGATCCGCGCTGGTTTGCGCCCGGTCCCCTGCAGAGCAAGGCCATGGGGGATCATCGGTGGCGCTTTCTTTGGCAGAGCCTGATGGCGTTGGAACGCAGCCTTCGACCACTGGGCCAGCGGCTCCACATCGCCTTTGGTGAGCCGGAAACGGTCATTCCCCAACTTGCGCACGCCCACAGCATTGAACGGATTGTCCGCTCCCGGCTTCCGGGCACCCAGGAGGCTGGTCAGTGGCAAGCCATCAAGGACAGGCTGCCCAAGGCAGTATTCCAGCAATTCGAGACTCTGAGCCTGTTCACCGAGGGTTCCCTGCCGATGGCGCTCGGGGAGTTGCCGGATACCTTCTCCCAGTTCCGCAAGCAAGTTGAGAAAACCGGAGATCGCTGTTCAGAGCGCTTGCGAATCCGCACCCTGACGGCCCTGCCGCCACCGCCGGGATTCCCGGAGGACAATCGCGGCGACTGCCCGCCGATACCGGAACCGGTTCATCCGTTACAGTTTATGGGTGGTGAAGCCGCCGGCCTGGCGCGGCTGCAGGAATTCCTCTATGGCAACCACAGCATTGACCGCTACAAGGAAACCCGGAACGCCCTGGACACCTGGGATGCCTCCTCCAAGTTCTCACCCTGGCTGGCCAACGGCTGTCTCTCGGTCCGGGAAGTAGCAGAAACCATCACCGAATACGAAGCCAGCGAGACTAAAAACGAATCCACCTACTGGCTCTGGTTCGAGCTCCTCTGGCGCGAATACTTCTACTGGTACGCCCTGAAACATGGCGCTAACCTGTTCCGCCGGGACGGCGTCCAGCGCAAACGCCGGCATGGCACCTTCTACGGCCATCGTTTCAAGGCCTGGTGCCAGGGCAACACCGAATATCCGATCGTGAACGCCGCAATGAACCAGCTGCGGGAAACCGGTTACATGAGCAACCGGGCCAGACAACTGGTCGCCAGTTGCTTCATCAACGAACTCGGGTTGGACTGGCGCTACGGAGCGGCATGGTTTGAGGAGCAGTTGATCGACTATGATGTAGGGAGCAACTACGGCAATTGGCAGTACCTGGCTGGCGTAGGGGCGGACCCGAGAGGCCTGCGGCAGTTCAACCTCGAAAAACAGACGCAGCAGTACGATCCCACCGGCACCTTTATTGACCGCTGGGGCGGGCATGCAGATCAGCCCGTAGGCTTACACACAGTGGATGCGGCAGACTGGCCCCTGTAGTAAAAGGCGAATCGCCATGGCGGAAATGACGGACAACAGCAACTCGGATGAAGCACGGGAGACACTGGCCCGCATCATCGAAACCAGCTCACCGGCAACCCTGCTGAGTTGCGGCAGCCTCGCAACCGAAATATCGCGGATGTGGCAGAAGCACCAGGATGGCGTCGATGTTCGAACTCTCGACACCATCGACCCCAATGCCAGGCTGCACATCGACCGGGTTGCAGATCTGGCGCTGATAACCGGCACCCTGGAACACCTGCCTCATGATGAAGGCGCCTTGCTGCTGGGCCAGCTAAGAAACTATGGCACACATCAGATCGCGGTGCTGGTTGGCGAAGCGCCAGGCTGGGCCTTTACTGATTTCATCGGCCTTGGCTTCCGTCGCCATGCCGAACTGGAAAATGATAACGGCGCACTCACGCTGTACACCTACAATCTGAATACTTACAACCACAAACGGGCCTGGAACAATCCAGAGAACTGGGCCAATCCGGAAATGTGGGGCAAGGCATGGTGGTAAAAAGCACTGAAGTGAACAGTCCGTCTTCTCAGAAACTGAAGCCCAGTACGATCAGGATCGGTACCCGTTACCGGGCCAGTCGCCTGAAAGGCCCCTACGACGCCATCGTAATTGGCTCAGGCATCGGCGGCCTGACCACCGCAGCCTGCCTGGCCAAGGCGGGCAAGAAAGTCCTCGTGCTTGAGCAGCATTACACGGCCGGCGGCTACACCCACAGTTACGCTCGCAACGGCTACGAATGGGACGTAGGCGTCCATTACATCGGCGACATGGGCTCTCCCCACACCCTGGGCCGCAGGCTGTTCGATTACATCACCGACGGCAAGCTGGAATGGGCCCCCATGGACGAGAACTACGACCGCTTCTTCCTGGGCGAAAAGGTCGTGAATCTGCGCGCCGGCAAGGAAGGGCTGCGTCTCTCCCTGCTCGATGCCTTTCCCGATGAACAAGAAGCCATCGACCAGTATGTAAAGCTGCTGGGCAAGGTGGCAGACGGCATGCAGTGGTACACACTCTCCAAGCTCGCCCCCGGCATATTGAGCCCGGTTATCAACAGAGGGCTGGATGTTGCCCTGCCTGACTGTTTCAACAAGACCACGTGGGAGGTGCTGAGCGAGCTCACCGACAATCAGGAACTGATCGGCGCTATCACCGGCCAATGGGGCGACTGCGGCGTCACGCCGATGCAATCCAGCTTTATGGTCCATGCGCTGATTGCCAAACATTACCTCTACGGTGGCTTTTACCCCGTCGGCGGCGCGTCGGAAATTGCCAAAACCATTATTCCTGTTATCCAGCAGCCCGGCGGTGAAGTCTTTACCTACGCCGACGTCACCGACATTCTGGTGGAGAAAGGCAGGGCAACCGGCGTTCGCATGGCCGATGGCGAGGAAATCCGGGCACCGCTGGTCATCAGCAACGCCGGAGTTATCAACACTTTCGAAAAACTGCTGCCCGCCGAGTCCGCGGAGAAGATCGGCTACAAAAGCAAACGCCAGCACATCATTCCCTCAATGCCCCACATCGGCCTCTACATTGGCCTGAAGGGCACACCGGAGGCACTGGGCCTGCCGCGGACCAATTTCTGGATCTATCCCAGCGCGGACCACGATGGCAACGTGCAACAGTTTCTGGATGACCCGGACAACACCGAGTTCCCGGTGGTCTACATCTCCTTTCCGGCAGCCAAGGATCCGGATTACCAGAACCGCTGGCCTGGCACCTCCACCATCGAGATCGTCGCCCCGACGACCTGGGAGATGTTCGAGCCCTGGCAGGACACCATCTGGGGCAAGCGGGGCGACGACTATGAGGCCCTGAAGCAGAAAATCACCGACCAGTTGCTGGAAGTGATGTACGAGAAACTGCCCCAGCTGCGCGGAAAAGTGGATTACGTGGAAACCTCAACCCCGCTTTCCACCGCCTGGTTCTGCCGTTACGGCCGGGGCGAGCTCTACGGCCTGGACCACAACCCCGAGCGCTTCGAACAGGAGTGGCTGAAACCCAAGACCGACATCCCCGGGCTCTACCTTACCGGCCAGGATATCCTCACCTGCGGTGTCGTGGGCGCAATGATCGGTGGACTGGTCAGCACCCTGGCCATTCAGGGCTGGCGCGGGGCCGGTCTGGCGAAGGGTATTTTCGTGGGGTAACAGGGGTTGCCCAGACCGATTTGCGCCGATTGCGGCATGCATCCGAATATCTGTGTTTGCGAAGCGTGTGCCCCCGTGCGGAACCGCACGGGGGTGACGATACTGCAGCACCCGACCGAGGTCGGCCATGCCAAGGGTACCGTTCGCATCCTCACCCGGTGCCTCGCAAATCTCAGGCTCTTCACGGGCGAAATGCCGCGCGATTTCCATCAGGCCGGGTTTGAGTCCGTCGCCGGCAGTCATCAACCGGCCCTGCTGTTTCCCGGGCCCGGCAGTGAGGCGCTCGAAACCTCAGACGTGCGCCAGTTCGATCACTGGATCATCCTCGACGGCACCTGGCGCAAGGCCGCCAAAATCCTTCACCAGAACCCGGAACTCTCTGCGTTACCGCGTTTCCATTTCGCCAGTCCGCCGGCCTCTGCCTACGCCATCCGAAAGGCGCCCGGAGAACACCGACTGGCCACGGCAGAGGCCGTTGCCTATCTGCTCAATGTGCTTGAGCCAGAGCTGGATACCCGGCCAATCGCCCGTGCAATGCGCACACTGGTAAACAAACAGCTGGCCCAGATCCCGGCCCGGCTGCACAGGCACTACCAATAAACCAGCCGGGTGAGACGACTGGCCAGCTCAAACGTACTCTGGGAACACGTTAGTCAAACAGAGAAACCCCATGTCAGAGCAGTTTGAACCGGCGGACCTCTCCCGCATCATCGAGATGGCGTGGGAGGACCGCACACCCTTCGAGGCCATCGAAGCCCTCTATGGCCTTCGCGAAAAAGATGTTATTCGCCTGATGCGTCGTGAGCTCAAGCCCGGTAGCTTCCGGCTATGGCGCAAGCGGGTAACCGGGCGCAACACCAAACATCGCCAGCTACGACCTGAGGGTGTAGACCGCGGCTATTGTCCGACCCAGTACAAGCACCGATAAACGCCTTGTCATTGGCATTGACGGCGAAGCTGCGCGATCATGAGCACTCAGGCATCAAGCAAGTGAGGAACCCTCTCGATGGCATTGTTCAACCAGAAAAACGCCCGGAAACAACTGGACGCCGAGGCGGGCAAGGTGCATCGGGCGGATCTGGAAACGCTGCTCGACCGCCAGCGCAGTATTGAAGAGAAAGTGAAAGAAAGCGGCAAACTGTCTCGCTTCAGCGCCGACATCAAGCTGATGTTTTCGATGATCCGCGACTACTGGTACGGCAATTACCGGAGCGTTCCGTGGAAAACGATCGCAGCGGTGGCCGGCGCGCTGATCTATGTCATGAACCCCCTCGATGTCATTCCCGACCTGATTTTCGGATTCGGTCTGGTGGACGACGCCGGCGTTGTTGCGCTGTGCCTGAAGCTGGTGGAGTCCGATATTCACCGCTATGCTGCCTGGAAAGAGCAGCAGGAAGAATCTCAAACAGGGCCAGTGCGAATTGATTAATTTCTGAACTGGCGGTATTCTCCCGCCCCTGCTGTTGGGATACCTGAATCAAATCTGGAGTTGTCGTGGATCTAGCCACTCTCATCGGTCTTGCCGGCGCTACACTGCTGATCGCGTCTGCCGTTATTCTCGGTGTTTCACCTGCTGTATTTATCAATCCGGCCTCGCTGTTGATCGTTGTGGGCGGCACCATGTTCGTCGTGCTCGCCAAGTTCAGCGTTTCGCAATTTTTGGGGGCTTTCAAAGCGGCCGCCCGCGCCTTCAAATTCAAACTGCCGGAAACCCAGGCCAGCATTGAGGAGTTGGTGGAGATCGCCAACGTAGCCCGGAAAGAGGGTGTGCTGGGCCTCGAAGGCAGGGAGATCAGCAGCCCTTTTTTGTCCCAGGGCATTCAGATGCTGGTGGACGGACAGGACAGCAAAACCATCAAGGAGCTTCTGAACAAGGAGCGTCTGATGACTCTCGACCACAATCGCTCTGGCGCCAAGGTCTTCACGGCCATGGCGGACGTGGCGCCGGCGATGGGCATGATCGGCACACTGATTGGTCTGGTTCAGATGCTGTCGAACATGGAAGATCCCAAATCCATCGGCCCGGCCATGGCGGTCGCCCTGCTGACCACGCTTTATGGCGCCATGATTGCAACCATGTTTGCAACCCCGATAGCCGACAAGCTTTCTCTGCGAATGACCGAGGAAGCACGCATGCAGTCCCTGTACATTGATGCACTGGTTGCCATCCAGGAAGGGACCAATCCCCGTATCATTGAGCAGATGCTTTCAAGCTACCTGCCACCCAAAGAACGTGAAAAAGTGGCCGAAGCAGAAGGCGCGTAACCATGGACGAGTTACCAGAAGAGGAAAAGCCGGGGATTCCGGCGTGGGTTGTCACCTTCGCCGATCTCATGTCCCTGCTGATGTGCTTCTTTGTTCTGCTGCTGTCCTTTTCCGAGATCGACGCCCAGAAGTTCAAGCAGATTGCCGGTGAGCTGTCCAAAGCCTTTGGCGTCCAGCGGGATGTGCCGGCCCTGGAGATCCCGAAGGGTACCAGCCCCATTTTTGACAAGTTTTCCCCTGCGCCGCCCGAGCCCACGGTGGTCAACGAAGTCAAACAGACCACCACGGACGAAGCGCCGGAGCTCCAGACCCTGAAGAGCCCCACCGACATGGCCGTTGAAGCCGCCATGGAGGAACAGATGCAGGAAACCATGGACGATATCCTGAAAGTCTTGGAGCCGGCGATCGCCGATGGGCGCATCAATGTGAGTGAGGATCAGCGGCGAATCGTGATTCGGGTTGAGGAAAAAGGTTCTTTCCCTTCGGGCTCGGCTCAACTGACCTGGGAGTTCGAGGGCTTGCTGCTGGATATGGCAGAAGTGATTGATGGCATCCCTGGTGACCTGACGATCGAGGGACACACCGACAACGTGCCTATCCGGACCGACCGTTTTTACAGTAACTGGGACCTCTCCGCCGCCCGTTCAGCAGCCGTTGCCAACGTTCTGGTTGCCCGGGACCAGGTGGAACCCACGCGTCTGTCCGTTACCGGTCTGGCGGATACCGAGCCGCGGGTACCCAACACCTCTGCGGAAAACCGCGCCAAGAACCGGCGCGTTGAAATCATCATTGATCTCTCCGGCCCGATGCAGGAGCAGGAAGTACGCCTTCGGGAACTGATCCAGTCCGAATCGGATGATGCCGAATCCAGCCTAGGGATCGAATCCGAATCCGACAGCTCGACACCAAACGAAATCAGTTGGTAAGCGCACTCTATTTTGGTGCGCTACACGCTAAACCGCACAGTATTAGTGCATTATTAGAGTGAAAATAGTACCTCACATTTCTAAAAGCCCCCTCAACTGCCCTTCAGCTCTTGATATGCCTTGTTTTGGAACAGCTCTTGCTTTAGCTGCACCTCAACAATGCACAAGTCAACGTAAACGGTCCGATAGAGGCCGGACACACAACATCAGGAGCGAAAACCCGTGGACATCACGAGTGCAGTACATACCCTGACAGAAAGCGCCAACACGCTGTTCATCCTTATCGGCGCCATTATGGTGCTGGCCATGCATGCCGGCTTTGCCTTCCTGGAAGTGGGCACGGTTCGCCACAAGAACCAGGTCAATGCCCTCGTCAAGATCATGACCGACTTCGGCATCTCCGCCGTGGCCTACTTCTTTATCGGCTATTACATCGCCTACGGCAGCCATTTCATGAGCGGCGCCGCCGAGCTCACTGCTGCCAACGGCTATGATCTGGTGAAGTTTTTCTTCCTGATGACGTTCGCCGCGGCCATTCCCGCCATCGTGTCCGGCGGTATTGCCGAACGCGCCAGGTTCTACCCGATGCTGATTGCCTCAGGCCTGATTGTCGCCTTTATCTATCCCTTCTTTGAGGGGCTGATCTGGAACGGCAACTATGGTTTCCAGGGCTGGCTGGAGAACCAGTTTGGTGCATCCTTCCACGACTTTGCCGGCTCCGTTGTAGTGCACGCGGTGGGCGGCTGGATCGCCCTGGCGGCCGTACTGGTTCTGGGTGCACGAAATGGGCGCTACCGCAACGGCAAGGTGGTGGCCTTTGCCCCCTCCAACATCCCCTTCCTCGCCCTGGGCGCCTGGATTCTGACCGTCGGCTGGTTTGGCTTCAACGTCATGTCGGCCCAGACCCTGGACGGCATCAGCGGCCTGGTGGCCGTGAACAGCCTGATGGCCATGGTCGGCGGCATCCTCGTCTCCATGCTGCTGGGCCGCAAGGACCCGGGCTTTATCCACAACGGCCCGCTAGCGGGACTGGTGGCGGTATGTGCCGGCTCTGACCTGATGCATCCGGTGGGCGCTCTCGTGACTGGCGGCGTAGCAGGCGCCATCTTCGTTTACCTGTTTGAATGGGCGCAGGCCAAGATCGAACGGCTGGACGATGTTCTGGGTGTCTGGCCCCTGCACGGTGTCTGTGGTGTCTGGGGCGCGATTGCCTGCGGCATTTTCGGCCAGCAAGCGCTGGGAGGCCTTGGCGGCGTCAGCCTGATGTCGCAGATCATCGGCTCAGTGGCCGGCGTGGTTGTGGCCTTTGTCGGCGGCCTGATTGTTTATGGCGCAATCAACGCCATCTCCGGCCTGCGCCTGACCGAAGAGGAAGAGTTCAACGGGGCGGATCTGAGCATCCACCGGATTGGGGCGACCGCGGTCGAGTAACACCGGTTGCGGTGCAGTTCACTCGCCGTATCCGGTCAGCTCCATATAGCCCACGCCACCATGGCTGCCGGATACTGACACCGGGCTCTCCCAGTACGGGTAGAGCCCGTTGTTTCGATAGTCCCCCGCTGGCGCAGCCACCTCCAGGTTCAGGCCAAAGTCTGGCACTTCCAGACGCCATGCACGGGGATAACCGTCGCTTTCAGTTAATGGCCTCAGGCTGAGCTGATCGGCGCCAAGGGCGATCGGCTTGCCATCAGCCGGAATCCAGGTTCCGGCACGAAAGCCACCGTCTTCTTCCCTGAGCTGGAAAGCCATCAGTTTGTCGCCCGAATCCAGGTGCAACGCAAACCAGTCCCAGCCCTGCTGGCCGGATTTCAGAAACTGGCTGCTCCACTCCCGGTCAAACCAACCCTTCCCACTTACGTCCAACGTCTGATCGCCCAGGGTGACCCTGCCGTCGATCTGAAGGTCCACCAGGCTGAAATACATGGAACCCTCGCCATCGGCGGATTTGGCGCTGAAACCCTGATCGCCATGGGCTACGGGCTTTCCGGTGATGCTCAGGGTCAAATCGTAGGACCAGTTATCCGCCGCGACCTGCAACCGCCATGAACTCTGCCCGGGTTCAGCCTCAAGCTGCCAGTCGTCCAGCCACACGGCGATCGGCTCTGCCCGGGCTCCGGCGTGGCCAACGTCTCCCCGGGCCAGCTTCTCTGCGAAGTAGTGCCGGGTATCAAAGCTTACTGCGGCGTGAGCCATCCAGGCGGCTTCCAAAGGCCAGTTATTTGCATCCGGAGGCTCAGCGTCTGCCGGCCTCGGCTCGATTGCTTGGCGGAACTGGGTCCATTGCAGGCCAAGGGGCTCGCCATCCTCTGTCTTCAAATTGGCGGTCAGGTACCACCATTCGATCCGGTGCTGCGGGTGGGGGCCATAATCCTCGGGAAACGACAGCCGGTCTCCCGGCCCGGGCTGCAGAAAGGGCACACCGGATTCGTTATCCGCGATGCCGGCCAGTCCGGCAAAGCCTGTCTCTTGCTGTGGCTCCGAACAGCCAGCCAGAACCACGGCGAACCAGAGGAAGATCCAGCGCCTCATCGTTCACCTCCTGCCAGGGCATTGGCGTTTACGGGTGCGACCGTCGGCGATTTCAACTGGCGGCTCATCAGTAAGGCGATGCTGAGACCGATCAGCATGCTGAGCACACCAAGCTCCAGCCAGAACCCCGGATAGACGGCCATGGGCAGGGACCAGCCAAACGCGATGGGATTGATCCGATGCACCAGCACCCAGGTCAGCCAGACACCCAATGGCAGGGCCAGCAGGGCAATGGCACCGGTCAACGACACTGACAACCGGACCAGTTGGGCCGAAGCCTGCCTTCGTGACAGCCCCCACACCACAAGCAGCCGGAAATACCAGGCACGGGTCGAGAAAAAGACCCAGCCCATCATCAGCAGGGCGATGGCCGACAGGATGAGTGTCAGGGTGGTCATGGCCCGGGTCAGCAGAAAGGTCTGGTCGAAAATGGCGGAGGCAAGCTCCTCAATCGCCCGGTTGTCCCGGACCGTCAACGAATCAACCTGCCAGACCTGCTTTAGCCCATTGGTCACCTCCTCGATGGAGAGATTGCCTGGCGATACCGACAGGCTCTGAAAGCCGGTGGTGAAATCCGCCGGCAGAACCGAAGGATGAATCAGGATCTCGCCGGCAGGACGCCCATAATCCGGATAGATAGCCAGCACGGGAAATTCGAAGGACTGGCTTCCGAAAAGTACCGTCAATGTCTGGCCGACCGCTATATCCTGCCGGCGCGCCAGCTGTTCATTCACCATCACGCCCTGGCCCTGTTGCAGTCGCTGCCAGGGCTGCGGCGCTGATTCAAACAACTCCCAACCGGTCACCAGTGGGCCAACGGGACCGATGGCAAAGACGTCTACCCTCGTTTCTTCCTCATCCTCGCCGCCCGGCAGGGTTGCCCGGCCACGAATGACCCGGTGCCACAGCCCGGAAGCAGAGAGCCCCGGCTGTTCAGCGAGCCAGTCGAGAGCCAGGGCAGCATCTGCTGATTCCGGGACTTCGACGTAATAGTCCGCTTCCAGTCTCTGCGCCAGCCACCGGTCAAACGTACTTTCAAAAGTCGTAACCAGTGCCTGCACCGCAAGGACCATCGCCATGGCGAACTGCAGGGCTACCAATGGCAAGGCCAGGCGACGAGCCAGCACGGCAAGCTCCCGATGGCGCCAGCGTGCCTGCAGATCCCTGTCGTGGCCGGACCGCCAGTCTGCAAGCGAGGCAATCAGCCTGGGCGCGAGAATTCCCGCCGCCACGAATACCATGGCCACGGCAATGAAAAGCCAGAGCAGATAGGTGACCCAAACCGTCAAGGCGAGGCCTGCGACCAGAACCAACAACACCAGGCCGCCGTATCGGCGGTTGCCTCCCCCAAGCCCCCGGAAAATTGGCCGGAGGAAATCCGCCAGACAGGCAACCAGAATCACGGCCATCATGGTGACAAGCGGCACCAGCCAGCTCCCGCCCTGGCCTGCGTATAACGGCTGATCGAAGAGCCCTTCAAGCGCCTGCCCGAAGCCGCTGCCCAGACCAGCCGCCAACCAGCGGCCAAGCCAGATTCCGGGCAGGACACAAACCGCAGCCAGCAAGAGGATCTCGACAACCAGCAAGCGGTTCACCCGGCCATGGGGAACGCCAAACCGATGCAACAGGGCAAAGCTGTCGCGACGTTGGGCCAGGCCGAGCAGGTAAACACTTCGCACCAGCAAAGCGGTAATGAGGAGAACCAGGACCCCGAGGGCATCCAGATTCAACAGGAAACTGTCACCCAGTTCACCGGTAGCCGGGCCAACGCTGAACGGCACCAGCTGATAGCCGGGTGGTAGATCGGCCTTGCTGTGGTCATCGGATACCAGCAGCGACAATTCGCTGCCCTGCTCACGGGCCAGCTCCGCCGCTTCACTGATATCGACAAAAGGCCGGCCATCCAGCTCCCCGTCCCAGGGCGACTCCTGCCCGCCGGGGGCCTGGAAGCAGCCCGCTGCCAGAGGGTCGACACCCACGACTCGACCGCCTTCCGGCTCGGAGACCTCCAGCCAGGGCATGACACAAAGCCCGGCTCGACGCAGCTCCACGAAGTCGTCCACAGTTACGGGGCTACCATCTGTGCGAGCCACCTGCTGGCGCTCGGCCACCGCCGACTCGCTCTGGTCGAGACTGGCCCGGGCCTGGCTGGTGAGATGATGGACGCCCGTCCAGAGCATAGTGGCAAGCACAATCATGGCGGCCAGGGCCAGCAACTGGAGAGGATGGCGACGGTAGTGGCTGAACAGGGCGGCCGGAAGAGTCATCGCGGGCTCAGGTTTCCGGGAGATGGCCCAGATCCAGGTGCTGGCTGCAGCGGGTCGCCAGTTCGGGATCGTGGGTGGCGAGGATCAGTCCGCAACCGTGACGGGCCTGCAGCTCGAAAAGCTGCCCGATCACCGCCTCGGCGGTATGCCGGTCAAGACTGCCGGTTGGTTCATCGGCAAGAATCAGGGCCGGCTTCATGGCAAAGACCATGGCAAGCGAGGCACGCTGGCGCTGCCCGCCGGACACCTGATCCGGAAAGCGGTCCGCAAGCTCGCCAATGCCCAGTCGCTCCAGCCAGTCCCGGCAATCGTCCTCGGGTTGACCGGCAAGCCGGGCCCGAAAACGCACATTATCCAGCAGCGACAGGGCAGGCATCAGATTGGCTTCCTGGAACACCACACCGATCTGTTGTCGGCGTAGACCGCCCCAGCGAGCGTCGGCCTTGCTTGCGGCCTCCGTTGACCGGGCATCAAATGTTTCTCCGAGCACCTGAACAGTGCCTGAATCGGGCCTTTCCAGGCCGCACAGGATGTTCAACAGGGTGCTTTTGCCGGACCCCGATCGGCCTGTCAGCGCCAGCGATTCACCCGCACCGAGTTGCAACGAGAAATCGGTAAGCACCGGCACCGGCTCATCGCCGCTGCGAAACTGCTTGTTCAGGCCTCGGGCCGATAGCAAAGAATCCACCATGCTTGTCCTGTCACTCGGGCGCCCCGATCGGCTCTGCCATCTCGCCATGCCGCCGTGCGCGCCATTCCCGGAATTGCTCCAGCCAAGAAAGCAAGGCAGGAACCACCAGCAACACCAGAAGGGTCGAAAGCCCCAGACCAAACGCGATGGACGTGGCCATGGGAATCAGGAACTGGGCCTGCAGGGACGTCTCGAACAACAGGGGCAGCAGACCACCGATCGTTGTCAGCGATGTCAGCATCACTGCCCGAACCCGCTGTACCGCCGCTTCGTTGAGCGCATCCGTGATGTCCAGCCCTTTTTTCCGCTGCTGGTTATAGAAGGCTACGAGGATGATCGCGTTATTGACCACAATCCCGGACAGACCGAACAGGCCAAACAGGGAGAGAATGGTCAGCTGCAGCCCCATCAGCCAGTGGCCCAACAATGCGCCCACCAGGGCAAAGGGAATGATGGCCATGACAATCAGGGGCAGGCTCCAGGACGCAAACACCCAGGCCAGCACCACGTACATAAGCGCCAGACCGATAACCAGGCCGGTTTGCATATCACCCAGGGTTTCCCGCTGGTCGGCCGCCCGGCCCTCGAAGCTGTAACGCACGTTATAACGACTGGCGATGTCGGGGAGGGCCTCGGCCTCAAGGCTGGTGAGGATCTGATCGGTGGTGCTGACCCGGGTGTTCAGCCCGGACGTAACCTCAACGGCCAGTCGCCCTTCAGCGTGTCGCAGGGCCTGAAAACCCTGCCGGTGATCCAGGTTCATAACCTGGGTCAGGGGCACAAAACGACCGTCCGGAACCCGGATCGTGATACGAGACAGGGTCGAAAGCCGCTCGCGCTGATCCTGTGGCAATTGGACACGAACTTCCACTTCATCCCGGCCATCCTGGTAGATCTGGGCAATACGGCCATCAAAGGCCGCCCGGAGCTGGCGACCCAGGTCCGACGTGGTCAGCCCCAATGCTTCACCATAGGCACTCACCTGGTAAATCAGCTGCTCACGCCCCCAGGGCATGTCATCTTCCACATCAAGCACGCCAGGCAGCGTCGACAGGGCCTGGCCCAACTCGTCGGCGGCCTGCTTGAGGCGTTCAGCGTTCTCACCGGTCAGCCGCACGTTAACGTCGCGGCCAGGAGGCCCGGCCTGGCGCTCGGAAATCGTCAGGTTGTCCAGCCCGGCGGGGGTCTCCAGCCGGCTGCGCCACTCGGTGATGAATTCCGGGTTACGCACCGAACGGCGGTCGGAAGGCACCAGTTCGATCATCATTGAGCCCAGTTCGTCACCACTTCGGGAACTGCCCTCGGCGCCCTGGGTTGCACCCCGTGTCGTTACGGCGTGAAGGATGAAATCGCCACCCAGGGCTTCTTCAGTCTCATTGAGCGTCGTCTGCATCTGGGTCAGGAAATCATCCACCGTGCCGCGATCGGTCCCGGCCACAAAGCTTGCGTTGGCATAGAAAACCGAGGGCTCTGGTGTCGGGAAGAAGTTGAAACCCAGCCGACCGCCGGCCAGCAGGCCGATGGTCACGATGGCCAGGGCCAGGGCACTGGCGACCGTGGCGCCTCGATGCTGAAGACTGTATCGGGAGAAGCGCCGGAACCGGCCTTCCCGGAACCGGTCGAACCGCTGTTCAAAGCCCTGCCGGAAACGTTCAATTGGGCCCGGCTTTTTCGGCTCCGACGCCTGAGATTTTTTCTTGCGCCGGGGTACAAAGGCATGGCGCAGGTGCGCGGGCAACACGATAAAACACTCAAGCAGCGAGGCGACCAGAACACAGATCATCACCAGTGGGATATCACCCAGGATATTGCCGATGACTCCGCCCACCACCAACAGGGGCATGAAGGCCGCAACGGTGGTTAACGACGAGGCCAGTACCGGCCAGACCATGCGCTTGGCCGCACCTTCCGAGGCATAAATAGACTCCTCCCCCATCCGGGCATGGGCATCGGCATCCTCGCCCACCACAATGGCATCGTCGACGATCACCCCCAGTGCCATGATCAGTGCAAACAGGGAAATCATGTTGATGGAACCACCGATCAGCCAGAGCACTGCCATGGCCGCCAGAAAGGCAGTGGGGATCCCGACGGCCACCCACAGGGCCACCCGACCCGGCAGAAACAGGTACAACAGACAGATCACCAGCACCAGACCGCCCAGACCGTTTTTCACCAGCAGGGAAATACGATCATCCAGCAGTTGCCAGGTCTCATCGTACACCTCCAGTTCCACCGTTGGCGGCAGCACCGGCCGAGTATCCGTCAGCCAGTTTTCCAGGACTTTGGCCGCTTCCAGCGAATTGCCGTTTTCCGATCGCTGCAACTGCAGCTCAACCGCCGGCTTGCCGTCCTTTTCCAGCGTTACCTGGCTCTCACGGGCCTCCTGACGAATGATGGCGACATCGCCAAGATGGAGCTGAACCCGCTCACCACTGAGCACCGGAATGTTTTCAAATTCCTGCGGGCTGCGTCGCTGCTCAACCGCGCGCAATTCCCGGGTGGCGTCCTGCTGCGCCATCATGCCGGCGGGCAGGTCGCGGGAAATGGCCGCCACACGTTCGGCTATCTGCTCCAGTGAAAGCCCCAGTGTCTCGAGCCGCTCCACCGGTACATCAATGCTGATCTGCTGTTCCGGCAGGCCCCGGATCGACACCCGGTCAATGCCGCGCTGGAGCAGTTCATCTTCAAACCGGTACGCCATCTGCCGCAACTCACTGCGATCGACATCCCCATAAACCAGCAACCGGGCCACCGGTTCATAACGCTCAATCCGGGTGACCTGGGGCTCCTCCGCCTCGGCCGGGAAGTTGGTGAATTCGTCCACCTGCTGGCGCACGTCATCCAGGGCCTGGATCGGGTTGGTGCCCTCCTCGAACTCAAGCGTGATGGACGAGACACTCTGGGCCGAGGTGGAGGTCATTTTCTTCAGACCATCGACGCTTCGCAGTCGCTGCTCAAGGGGGTTCGTGATGCCCTGCTCGACGTCCTCGGCGGAGGCCCCACTCCAGACCACGCGGACACTGACCACGTCCAGGGCAAAGGTCGGGAAAAACTGGATATTCATGCGGGTGAGTGCCAGTACGCCACCCAGTAGCATGACCAGCATCACCAGGTTGGCAGCGACCCGATGGTGAACAAAAAAACCGATGACGCCCTTTTTCCGCCTCATTGTGCCGAAGCTCCAAAATCCGCGACATCCACCTTGAGGCCGGTCACCGCATTGGGCAGGTGTGTGGTGATCAGTTGCGCGCCAGACACCAGGGCTTCGCCAGACACCAGAAGGCGACGCTCGCCATTGCTACCCCGGGCTTCGCCAATGCGCTCGATCCGGGCGCGCTCCATCCGGCCATCTGAGGACATCAGGTAGACGCTGTCGGCACCGTAGAGGGCGCTGAACGGAATCGACACGGTATTGCTGCGGGCGGCCCGCTCCAGGGTCACGGGCAACAGGCCCCCCGGCCGTATTCCCCCGGCCTCGCCCTCAAGTTCAAGAATGGCTTCAGTACCGGAGGCATCGCTGGTGCCGGCGAAGCGGGTGAGCCGGAACCGGTGCTGATCCCCCTCGCTGGTGGCCGTCAGGGTTTCCCCGCGGGCCAGCGCATCCAGGAGCTCGCCACGGAACATCTCCGGGACCCGGGCCCTGAGTTCAAGACCATCCACGGGATAGAGCGACAGCAGCGGTTCGTTTCGGCTTACCTGATCTCCCTCGGCAACCCGGATATCGGTCACCATGCCGTCGAAAGGCGCAACCATACGGGCTCGTTCGGCATCCCGCCGCGTGCTGAGCTGGTTTGCCTCGGCCTGGGCCAATTTTGCTTCGAGGCTCTGCAGCCGAGCCGGGTGCTCTTCAATCGCGCGCTGCCGGGTATTCACCGTCAGCTCGGCTCGTGCGGCAGCATCGGTAGCCGCCTCCAGCGCTTCGCGGGAGGCCAGGTTCCGGCTAACCAGCGATCTGGTGCGCTCGAGCTGTCGGCGGGCGTTCTCGAGAATCGCCTGCTCGCTGGCCAGCGCTGCCTGGTCATTCCGGTAGCGCACCTGCTCTGATCGGATCTGGGCTTTCAGATCGTTTACCTGAGCCTCGGCCTGAGCCAGGGCGGGTTGGATATCGGCCTCATCCAGAGCCACCAGAAGCTCTCCCTGACTGACACGCTGCCCCTCCGTTACCGGTCTGGCACCGATACGGCCCGCCAGGGTGGCGGTCACCGTCAGTTGCTCAGGCGCAAGAACCTCTCCGTAAAGGGGCAAAACCGGCGTGTGGGTACCCGGCTCAATCTGCTGAACCTGAACGCGCCAACTACGCTCGGTGGCACTGACCTCTGCAGGCTCCGGGCGGGTCATCTTGAGAATCATGAAACCGGCGATACCGACGGCGAGAATCAATACGGGAATGAGTCGTTTGGACATTACTTGCAGGCCAGCTAAGGTAAATAAAGCCCTTCGGGCTGTTCGGTTCAGACTACTATACAATCAAGGCTCGTTTTCGGATCGGACAAGCCTGGGTCCTGCGTCAATTTTACGCGGTGTATCCTCCATTCATGGCAACGGAGAGTATCTGTCTTGGCAGTAGAACATCATGTCAATCTCCTGAACGCAACGCTGATCAACGGGTTGATCGTTGCCGTCGTGGTCCTGATCCACCACGAAGTACTGATTAATTTGAGTGGACTCCTGTCGAAAATGCGGCAGAGCCATCGGTTCCGGTTGATTGCCGCCGTATTCGGCGTTCTCGCCGCACACACCCTGCAAGTCTGGATCTTTGCCGGTGCTTTTTATCTCATGCACCATGCCGAGGGCTGGGGCGAACTTGGCGGCAATTTCAGCGGCAGCATCCTGGACTGCGTCTACTTCTCCTTCACCACATTTACCACCGTCGGCTACGGGGATGTCGAACCCTTCGGCATACTGCGTTTCCTCACCGGCATAGAAGCGCTTTCCGGGCTGGTTCTGATCACCTGGAGCGCCTCCTTCCTGTTCGTGGAAATGCAGCGTTACTGGCCCACCCGCTAGACTTTAGTCTAAGATCGACGGTTACTTTGCATAGATTCTGATCTAATACCCGGATCTTGCGGCATGTGCACTGTCTTTGTACATATCGCCCCAGAGCGCCGGACATTCAGACCAGACCCATGGAAAGCTACAGGGAATCACAGAAGCACCTTGCCCGTCCTTACCGCAAAGCGGTACTGAAGACGCTGCTGATCTTTACCGCCATCAGCGGCCTGCTGTTTTTTACCCTCAACGTCCAGAGAGAGAATTACCCCCTGGCCTTTGCCGAGCTTGGCATGGCCTGCTACTCGGTTTTCATCCTCTGGGCCATTGGCAACACGAGACACCTGGAACGCTGGATTCTCGCCTTTATCCTGCCGTTCTGCATCACCATGATGTTCGCACTCACATCACCCCGGGCAACCACCACGGTCTTCGCCTGGGTCCTGTTGATTCCCATCCTTTCCCACCTTCTGATGGGCCGGCGCCTGGGCCTGCTGGTATCTGCCGTGTTCATGGGCACGGCAGCCGTGATCTTCTTTTTCAAATACCAGGATGCTCCGGACATGATACAGCCCCTTCCAATTGCCAATATGGGGCTGATGTCACTGACCATCCTCGCGTTCTCTCACATTTACGAGATCACTCGGGAGCAATCCGAATCACGCCTGCTTAAAATGGCCCAAACTGACGCACTCACCGGCCTCGCCAACCGGGCGCGCCTCAGCGATGTGTTTGAACAGGAGCGCAAACGCAGCCTCCGTAACGGAACCCCACTATCCGTGCTGGTACTGGATCTGGACCATTTCAAACAGGTTAATGATCAGCATGGTCACGAGGCCGGAGACCTGGCGCTCAGGCATGTCGCCAGCACCCTGCGCGCTTCGCTCAGAGCAACCGATCTGGCTACCCGGCTGGGTGGCGAGGAGTTCGCCATTCTGCTCACCA
The DNA here is from genome assembly GCF_900112835.1 of Marinobacter sp. DSM 26671. Taxonomy (NCBI): domain Bacteria; kingdom Pseudomonadati; phylum Pseudomonadota; class Gammaproteobacteria; order Pseudomonadales; family Marinobacteraceae; genus Marinobacter; species Marinobacter sp. DSM 26671. The sequence continues at coordinate 183,492 of NZ_FONF01000006.1, forward strand.
ACACGACCGCAGACCAGGCTCATCGGGTGGCAGACAAGATCCGGGGTGCGATTGAATCTCACCCCGTGCCCTATCAGGACCAATCCATTGGCCTGACTATCAGCGGCGGCATTGCCCAGTTTGGTCCGGACGGTGGCGATCTGCGCAGCCTGATCGGCCGGGCCGACCAGCACCTCTATCACGCCAAGGATTCCGGACGTAACCGCATCATCAGCTCCGACAGCGCCCTGATTCCCTGCCAGGCGTAATCAATTTAGCTCACACCCACTTGCAACGCGCCAGTGTGTAATAAAGCAATGGCACCACCAGAACGGTCAACAAGGTGGACATGGCCAGGCCAAATACCAGCGATATCGCCAGGCCGTTAAAAATCGGATCGTTCAGAATAAAGTAAGCACCCACCATCGCCGAGATCGCCGTCAACGCGATGGGTTTGATGCGCACCGCGCCCGCCAGAACCACCGCCTCATCAAGCTCGACACCCTCCTCAATGAGCTGCCGGATAAACACCACCAGCAGGATCGAGTTGCGCACGATGATCCCGGCCAGGGCAATCATGCCAATCATGCTGGTGGCCGTGAACTCGCGCCCCAGCAGCGCATGGCCGGGCATGATGCCGATCAGGGTCAGCGGGATGGGCGCCATGATCACCAGCGGCAGAATATAGGAACGGAACTGCGCCACCAGCAGAACGAAGATCATGAACACACCCACGCTGTAAGCCGCGCCCATGTCCCGGAAGGTTTCGTAGGTAATCTGCCATTCGCCGTCCCATTTGAGCGTGCCCTTTTCCGGCAATGGGGGCTGGTCGATGAAATACTGCTCCGGGGCCCCCGCTTGCTGGTTCAGGCGCTCGACCATGGCAAACATGCCGTACAGCGGCGAATCGATCTCCCCCGCCATGTCTGCTGTCACGTAGGTTACCGGTAGCAGATCCTTGTGGTAGATCGCCCCCATCCAGTCGGCTTCGTGTACGTCCGCAATGCTTGCCAGAGGAACCAGTGCGCCGCTGCGGCTCCGCACCTTCAGCGATAACAGCACCGATGGCTGGGCCTTGTCGCCTTCACCTAGAATCACCCGTATCGGAACAGGGTATTTGGCATGATCATCATGCAGGAAGCTGACCCCGGTTCCCCCCAGGGCGGTCTGCAGGGCACCGACCACTTGGGCCTGGGAAACACCGAGCCGTGCCGCACGGTCCCGATCCACCACCACTTCCCACTGCCGTGTGGGTGCCTCCAGGGTGGTGTCGATATCCACCAGGCCATCGACGCTGGTCATGCCTTCGGCCACTTGCCGGGCCAGCTCTGCCCGGCGGGTTTCATCCACCGCATAGATCTCGGCCACCACGGGTGACAGTACCGGCGGCCCGGGCGGCACTTCGACAATCTTCACACTGGCTCCGTACCGGTCACCGATTTCGGTCAGTGGGTCCCGGAGGGATTGTGCAATCGTATGGGACGACCGGTCCCGACTCTCCTCATCCATGAGATTGATCTGTATATCCCCGTGGTAGGGATCGCCACGCAGGTAATACTGACGAACCAGGCCATTGAAATTGATGGGTGAGGCGGTGCCGGCGAAGGTTTGCCAGTTGGTTACTTCGTCCACCGTTTCCAGGTAGCTGCCCATATCCAGCAACACCCGCTGGGTCTGTTCCATGGGCGTGCGCTCGGGCATGTCGACCACAACCTGCAGTTCCGACTTGTTGTCGAACGGCAGCATCTTCAGGATCACCGCCTGGAACACCGGCAATGACGAAGCCACGAGGGTAAGACCCACCACCCCCAGTGCCAGCAAACGGCGGCGCCAGGGATGATCACCCAGAAATGGCCCGAGCACGGTCCGGAAAATTCGCAGGGATAACGGGCTGACGCCTTCCGCAGAGCTGGACGCCTCCTCGGCTTCGGCAGCCTGCTCCCCCTTCTTGTGTTTGAGAAGCCTGAAGGCCAGCCATGGGGCCACCACGAAGGCGACAATCTGGGACAGCACCATACCCGCGGAGGCATTGATCGGAATCGGGCTCATGTAGGGGCCCATCAGGCCACTGACAAACGCCATCGGGATCAGCGCCGCCATGATGGTGAGACTGGCCATGATGGTAGGCGTGCCCACTTCATCCACGGCCACCGGGATGATGTCCTTGACCGCACGACGGGAGTTCTGGATCCGGCGATTGATGTTCTCGGTGATGACGATGCCGTCGTCCACCAGGATGCCGATGGAGAATATCAGCGCGAACAGGGACACCCGGTTCAGGGTAAATCCCCATGCCCAGGAGAACACCAGGGTCAGCAGCAGGGTAATCAGAACCGCGATGCCGACAATCAGGGCCTGGCGCCAGCCCATGGCCGCCAGCACTAGCAGCACAACGCACAAAGTGGCGGAGATCAGATCGGTAATCAGTTTTCGGGCTTTCTGGGAGGCGGTTACGCCATAGTCCCGGGTGACCAGCACTTCCACCGATTCCGGCAGGGCCCGGTTGCGCAGCTGGTCCAGACGCTCTTCAATGGCCGTGGTGATATTGATGGCGTTCTCGCCCGGCTTCTTGGCGATGGCCAGGGTAACCGCCGGATAAACCTCGCCGGGCTGGCCAGCCACGCCGGCTTCCCGGGCCGGCCCGAATCCGGTCATTACACTCTGGTCCGCCACGGTGCCTCCCCGGCGGACCTGCGCCACGTCCTCCAGGTACACCGCGGAGCCATTGTGCATGCCCACAACAAGGCGCCGGACATCCTCCACGGTTTCCAACAGCGTTCCGGCCTGGACCGGTATCGACAGGTTGTCCCGGGCAATCCGTGCCTCCTGGCTGCTGGTGTTGGCCGCCATCAGGGCGTTCCGGATGTCATCGATGGTGAGGTTGAACCCCGCCAGCAACGCCGGATCGAACCGGATATCGACCCGATCCGGGATCCCGCCGGTGGTATAGACATCCCGGGTGCCGGGGACCCGTTTCAGGGCGACTTCCAGCATGTGCGCCAGGCGAGTCAGTTCCTCCCCCGTATGCCCGTTGACCGGATCATAGAGAGTGAGTGTCATCACCGGGACATCATCAATGCCCTTGGGCTTGACCACCGGCTGGGCAGCGCCCAGGTTGGGCGGCAACCAGTCCTGGTTGGAATACACCTGATTGTAGAGCCTGACCAGGGCTTCCTGCCGCGGGATGCCCACCTCGAACTGCACCGTGATCACCGCCTGGCCCTGGCGGGACACGGAATAGACATGCTCGACGCCCTTGATCTCGCTCATCACCTGTTCGGCCGGCGTGGCGATCGCGCTTTCCACCTCCCGGGTGCTGGCGCCCGGAAACGCCACCATGATATCGGCCATGGTGACGTCAATCTGGGGTTCTTCCTCTTTGGGTGTGACCACCACAGCCAGCACGCCAAGAATGATCGCCAGAATGGCCAGCAACGGTGTCAGGTGGTTGTCCTGGAAGACTCGGGCAATGGCGCCGGAGGGGCCAACAGGCGGCAAATCACGGCTCACGGGTTCGACTCCTCGCCCGTTCTTTCAAGCGGATTCAGGCGCTCGCTGCCCACCAGGACAGACGGGTTTGTAACTACCCGCTCGCCCTCGCTCAGGCCCGCAAGAACCTCCAGCCGGCCATTGTCCCGCACGCCAGTGCGAACCTGCCTCAGCCTGGGCTGATCCTGATCATCGAGCACAAACACCGCCCGGAGCTCGCTGCGCTGGATCAGGCTGCTGAACGGAATCCACAGGGTCTCACGGCTGGCAACCGGCACACTGACCTTCACCAGCATGCCGGGAAACAGCGAGCCATTGGGCTCACTCAGCCGCATCCGCAGACGGAAGGTGTGAGTTTGCGGATCGGCATAGGGGTAGAAGGTCATCTCACCGGTTTCCAGCACCCGGCCATCAGCCAGGGTGACCTGGGCCTGACGCTCCATGCGGGCCAGTTCGGCATACTTCTGGGGAAGATCCACCACAACCCGGAGCTGCTCCAGGGACAAGCCGCTGAGCAGCGGCTGGCCAGGGTTGACGGCTTCTCCGACTTCGACATGTCGTTCGGTAAGAATGCCACCGTAGGGTGCCAGCACACGGGTATAGGAGAGTTGCTCCTGCGCCTCTGAAACCGAAGCCCGGGCGCGTTCGACCCGGGCCCTGGCAGCGGCAAGGTTGTTGCGGGCCTGGTCGAATTCCTGCCGGGACACAAGGCCACGCTCGTGTACCGCTTCAATACGCTCAAAGCGCTGCCCAGCATCCGCCAATGCCGCCTCGGCCTCCTCAAGCCCGGCCTCGGCCTGGCGCAGACGGGACCGCTGTTCACTGTCCTCCAGCTGGACAATCAGGTCGCCGGCAGCCACGGAATCATCAACATCGAAGGGGAGACTCCGGACAGTACCGCTGGTCTGGGCGGACACCGTACTTTGCTGTACCGCTTCGATGACGCCGTCAAGATGCACTGTCTCCTGCAACAGGCTGCGCTCGACCGTTTCTGACATCAACGCCCGTTCACTGCTTTGGGCCTGAGCCATCGCGGACAGCAACGCCAGGGAGACCATCACGCCTGCAGCGACCAGCCGACCCATTGCGCACCTCCAATTCAGGTTATTAGATAATACCTAAAGGTTATCAAAAATGGGAGCCGAGAGCATTCTACGAACTGCTGGAATGCACGACGGATGGCTTCTTGAGGGCCTCAAAGCCAACAATAATGTCCATCAGTTCGTTGGTTATTTCGTCCTGCCGTACCAATCGGAACTGACCGCCCACCTCTTCAAGCCGGTCATCAACCGCCTGCTCCGCCTGTTGCATCAGGGCCAGCCGGGCCGCGTTCTCCGTAACCATCGCTTCGGCCGACGCGCGGAAAACGCTGGCAAATATGTGGTTACGCAGCAGCGCCGCGAACAATGGGGCTGGCGGCATCGTGTAATCGGCAAGGGAGCGGGAGTGCCAGCCAGACGCCCCGGAACCTGACAACAACGCGGGCTCCAGCGGCAGCAACTGGCTTATTTCCGGTTCACGTTGTCCTTTGTCGGCTCGTCGGGTGAACACCAGGGTCACAGCGATCCTGTTATGCACATCGCCACCCCCGATTTCGTCCAGTCGCGTCACTATGTCGCTGGCCAGACGTCCGATGCCATCGGCCGATGCCGGCGGCAGGAAGGTAAACTCCGGGCGGATGCCCTGATCGCCGAGCGCATCGCCCATGCGGGCACCCACGCAAAGAACACGGGCCGGGCTACCGGCCTTCAATGACTCCGACCTTGCGCTTTCTGCGAGTATTTCGTTGTAATTGCCGCACAAACCGTGATCGGAACCGAACACCACCAACAGCCGTTCGGCCTGAGCGACGTCCGGCACCGACACAGGCCCGGTTTTCGCGACAAATGCCCGCAGACCGTCCAGCACGGTCTGGTGATAGGACTCAATGGATCGGGCGGCATGCTCATAGGGCACTGCATTGATCGCAGACATGGTTTTCATGGTATGAACAATGCTGCGAATGCTGCCAAGGGTGTCCGTCCGCCTGGACAGGGTTTCAAGCGTCTGGGCCATGACGATCCTCTCCTGACAGTGCCAGGGCTGTCCTGGCCACCCGCAACAGGCTTTGCTTTTCCGCTTCCTCCAGCGAACGATTCTGTCGAATACGCTCGTCTACATCTTTCAGGGAGTCACCCACACTGTTGCGCATCCTGATCATGGTCTCGGCAACTTCGTTCTCTGAAAGGCCATCGAGCAGCCCTTCCAGGGCAGCCATCAATACCAGAAGCTGCTCGACAGCCGGCATGGGATCCCGCTCGGGCTGCCGCAATGCGGTCCGGACCGCTGCCCCGCGGGTCAGACGGGCCCTGGTGTTGTCGTCCAGGCGGGTTCCGAATCGGGCAAAATCCTCCAGCTCCTCGAACTGGGACAGGGTGACACGTAGATTTCCTGCCACCTCCCGGAACGCCCGATGCTGGGCCTTGCCTCCGACCCTGGACACGGAAAGCCCGATATCCACCGCAGGGAACTGGTTTTTTCGCACCAGCCTGGGGGACAGGTAGATCTGTCCGTCGGTAATCGAAATGAGATTCGTCGGAATGTAGGCGGAGAGATTCTCTGCCTGGGTTTCGACAACCGGCAAGGCGGTAATGGAACCACCCCCGGCTTCTGCGGTGAATTGACCGGCCCGCTCCAGCAATCTGGCATGTACATAGAAGATATCCCCGGGAAAAGCTTCCCGGCCCGGCGGGCGGCGCAGAAGCAGAGACAGTTCCCGATAGGAGCGGGCATGGTGGGTAAGATCGTCGAAAACCACCAGTACATCCCGCCCCTGGTCGGAAAAGTATTCCGCCATCGTCATCGCTGCGTAGGGTGCGACATAGGCCAGCCCGGGCGCGTCCTCATCCCCGGCCGCAACAACAATGGTGCTCGCCAGACGGCCGGCTTTCCGCAGGGTTTCAATAACTCGGGCAACCGCGTCTCCGCGCTGGCCGATTGCACAGTAAATGCTCAGTACGTCTGAGCGGGCCTGGTTGAGAATCGTATCGATAGCAATGGACGTTTTTCCGGTCTGTCGGTCCCCAATGATAAGCTCCCTCTGGCCCAGACCGATCGGGACCGCACCATCAATGACCTTGATACCGGTGGCCAGCGGTCGGTTCACCGGAGCCCGGCTCAGTATGCCGGGCGCGCTGGCCTCCACCGGTCGCTCAGCGGTCGACACTACAGCCCCCTTACCGTCACGCGGGCTTCCGGTGGCATCGAGAATGCGGCCGATAAGGCCCGTGCCCACCGGTACACTGAATACTTTATGGGTTCGCCAGACATCCTCTCCCGAGGTGACCCGATCAGAAGGCCCCAGCAAAATCACGCCCAGTCGATCCGGCTCCAGATCCAGCACCACACCCCGGACACCCGAAGCGAACACCAGCAACTCGTCAGCAAGTGCCCGGGCAAGGCCAGAGACAACAGCAATACCGTCACCAACCTCGGCAACCGTGCCCACTTCGGTCAGCGCAGGGGCAGGCGTCGGGCCGTCCATTAAGGCGCCCAAAAAGTTCCTGGCCGGAGTAAAGGACGGTTTCTCAGCCATGATTTTGCATCCATCCGGTCCCACCCGACGCCAAGCGTTCGGATAACATAGCGGTCAGCTCATCGGTATAACTGTCGACCGTCCAGGCCACCTGAACGCTGCCAATACGCAGGATCAGCCCCGGAGCCTGACCGGGATCCGTTGTGAAACCCAACTCAAGGTCCGGAGCCAGGCCTGCCAACGCCGTTCGAATCTTTTCCTGTGTTCTGTCCGGGAGCGGCTCGTGAGTGGTGGCAACCGCCTGTTCCGCGTTGCCAGCGGCGGAGACCAGCTCCGGCTTCATGGATTTCAGCTTTCCGATCACATGCAGCCCAATACGCTCCTCGAGATCCTCATCCGCCAGATCGCGCAGGGCCCGTCGCACCAGTTGGTAAAGTGTTTCGGCGCTGGCCAGGTGCAACTCACTGATAAATCGGTCCCGCTCTGAATTCAGATGTGCCTGCCATTCCTGTTTTTCCCGTTCCAGGCTCTCCCGCGTGGCGGCGAGCAGAGTGTCTTTCTCTTTTTCCGCCTGCTGACGAATACGCTCCACCTGTTCGGAGTGGTCGACCAGCAGTGCCCGCTTCTGCTCCAGAAACGCAGCTTCGGCCGCTGAGGCCTGCTTCTGCGCTATTTCCGCTTCCCCCATCCGTGCTGCGATCTCGGACTCACGGGCATCGATTCCATTCAGGATGGGCTTGTACAGAAAACGCTTCAGAAGCCAGACCAGCACTAGGAAATTGCCGATCTGGGCAAGCACCGTGACCCAGTCAACAGACATGATTCAACCTGCCGCCGACTGGGCGGCCTGCATTGCCTGATCCCAGAACGGATTGGCAAACAGGACAATCATCGCCACAACAAAACAGTAGATGGCCGTAGACTCGATCATGGCCAGGCTGACGAACAGGGTTCGCGACAAAGTGGAGGCAGAATCCGGCTGCTGGGCAATGGCGGCAAGGGCCGCCGCCGCAGCCCGGCCCTCGCCGAGAGCCGGACCGATTGCACCAAAAGCCACGGACAGGCCGGCGGTCAGAATGGAAACCGCGGCAATCAGGGCAAAGTCACTCATTCGTCTTTCTCCTTGCTTGGAGGCTTTCCAGCGGTGGCTGTCGCCGATGAGATATAAACCGTCGCCAGAATGGCGAATATGTAAGCCTGGATCAGACCCGTCAGCAGCCCGAGCACGTCCATGACCACAGGAAAAAAGAACGGCGCAACGCCCAACAGGATGCCGGCGATCACCGCACCGCTCATGACGTTGCCATACAGGCGTATGGCCAGGGATATACCGCGCGAGAATTCGCTGATGATATTGAACGGCAGCATCACCACAGAGGGCTGCACGTAGGTTTTCAGATAACCGCCGATACCCTGCCGGGTAATCCCGAACAGGGGCACGGCAATCAACACCGATAGAGCCAGAGCCGCCGTGGTGGAAAGCGAGGCCGTTGGGGGCGCGAATCCCGGCACAACGAGCAGGAGGTTCGAAAATGCAATAAACAGGAACAGCGTTCCGGAAAAATAGAGCACATGGCGAGAGGCTCGCGGCGAGATTTCCTCGATCTGGCTCTGAATCGCCGTCACAATCACTTCCAGCGTGGTGCGCCAGCGGTTCGGTGGCACATCCGGACGCAAATTCCGGGTAATAATGATGGAGGTGAGGGTCAGCAGGATCATGACGATCCAGGTAAAGCCCACGGTCTCATTGATATCCAGGCCCCAGACCGTGAAAAGCGTTGTTTCATCGGGCGTCAGCTTCATCAGACTTCCTCCGGGTGCGGTATTCGTGCCAGGAAAGTCGCCAGGTAGCGCACCAGAAAAAACGCCGCCCCGTAGCCTGCGAAAGCCCATGGCAGGGTTCCGCCCCCTGTTACCAACCAACCCACCGCCAGGAGCAGTCCGATGCGCACCACGGCACTGGGTAAAAGCACCGCTGATGGTCTGGAAGAGCCCAGAGCAAAACGCACACTCGCTGCCAGGCCGGCGAAATAAAGAATGCTCACAGCCACGCCGGCACCAAATCCCCAAAGCACATCCGGCCAGTCAATGATCATCATGGTCCTGCTCCTCCTCTTCCTTGCCTTCCCTGCCGATCCACGCCCAGGCAATGAAACCACCCACAGTCACCCCACCCAGAATCAAGGCAAGCACCCAGGGGAAATCCTGCGGCAGGGTGCGATCCAGCCAAAGCCCCAGAAAGGCACCACCGACGGTCGGCACCGCAATGGACCAGCCGATCATCCCGAAGGCCCCCAGACCACGCAGCGGGCTGACACCCGGATTCTCCCTGGCCTTCTTCAAGCGTCGGGCCCGACGCCCTATGTCGTCCTCCGGTGCACCACGCTGCGGATTCATGGCTTGGGCCGTTGCAGGTCGGCGAACCGGCGCACCATGCCAGCCTCCAGCCTGGACAGGGCGGACCGGGCCACGCGTTCGTCTTCATCCACCTCAATAAATTCCTTTCTGACACTCTCCTGAAGGGTGTCCAGATCCTCACCCTTGGCGCCTCGCCGGATCGCAATGTCCACTTTGTGGCCCTGCTTCACGAGAATGCCCTCATCAATGCCGAAGATCTGCTCACGACCATCCTCCAGAGTCAGAATCAGGACCGACGGCACCAGAGAGGTGACAAAATCAATGTGGTTGGGCAGCATCCCGAAAGCTCCGTTTTCGGCAACGGCGAACAGCTTGCGGGCCTTGCCCTGATAGAGCATCCGGGTCGGCAGCCGAAGGCAGACCTCCATTGCTTCAGCCAGGCTCACACCACCACCTCAGGCAGTGCGCCAATCATGTAGTACTCACTCTCGTTCTGTTCGAATTCCGTCTGTTCCAGGATGGTTTCACAGCCTGTGAGTGTCTCCTCAATGGTCACGCGCTTGCCTTCGGCACCGGTAAAAGCGGCCGTGGTGAAAAACGGCTGGGTCAGGAATCGCTCGAGCCGGCGCGCACGGGCAACGGTGAGCCGGTCGGCCGCCGAGAGTTCCTCGATGCCCAGCATGGCAATGATGTCCCGCAACTCTTCGTACTCGGCCAGGGTTCTTCGCACCGCCCGCGCAATGTCGTAATGCCGTTGGCCGACCACCGACGGTGTGAGCATGACCGATGAAGACGCCAGGGGATCAATCGCCGGGTAAAGCCCCTCACTGGCCCGTTTGCGGGACAGCACCACAGAGCCGGACAAGTGCGAGAAGATATGGGCGGCTGCAGGGTCCGTGAAGTCGTCCGCTGGCACATACACCGCCTGAACCGAGGTAATCGCGGCACTGTGGGTGGAGGTGATTCGTTCCTCCAGCTCGGCCAACTCGGTCGCCAGGGTGGGCTGATAGCCAACCCTGGAAGGCATACGCCCAAGCAGCCCGGAGACTTCCGAGCCCGCCTGGACAAAGCGGAAAATATTGTCGATCAGCAAAAGCACATCCCGATGCTGTTCATCGCGGAAATATTCCGCCATGGTCAGAGCGGTCTTGCCGATCAGGAACCGGACCCCTGGAACCTCGTTCATCTGGCCGAACAGCATGACGGTGTTCTCGAGCACGCCAGCCTCACCCATTTCCCGATAAAGCTCCTGCGCTTCCCTGGAACGCTCACCAATGCCGCAAAACAGGCTAACGCCCTTGTGCTGCTGAACGGTGTTATTGATCAGTTCGGTAATCAGCACCGTCTTGCCGACACCGGCACCCCCGAACAGACCGGTTTTGCCGCCACGCTCTATAGGCGATAACAGGTCAATGGCCTTGATGCCGGTTTCGAGGATCTGGCTACGAACCACGCGATCTTCCAGCAGGGGTGGGAGCTGATGAATCGCGCGGCGGTCGCTGGTAGCCGGCACAGGCTGATTGTCGACCGGCGCACCAAACACATTCAGCATCCTTCCGAGAATGGCATCACCCACCGGCACCGTGATCGGTGAGCCGGTTGCCCGAACCGGCATACCCAGGCCGAGCCCCTTTACCGGAGCCAGTGCCATGCAGCGGACCACACCCCGGTCTTCAAGCGCGGCCACCTCAAGCGCAATCTTGCCGGCATAGAGAAGCTCGCGTATCTGGGGTACCGGCTCCGGAAACCTGACGCTCACCACACCACCACGGATGGCCACCACGGTACCTTTACCGGCATCCTGCAAGGTATCCAGAGACTCGTTGTGCCTCATGACAAATGCCTTTTATTTGGCCGACACTCGAGTGCCCGCCGATCCCTCAAGTATAGCCACGGCATCCTGGAGGCGCCCGATGCCGCTGATCCCGCCAGCCTGGGCAAAATCGCAGGCGGCCTGCAGTTTCGGACCCATGGAGCCGGCAGGCATCTCCAGGGCCCGTGCCTCTGACACTGTCAATTCCGAAAGCGCCGTTGACCGGTCGGTCCCGAAATCCCGGTAGACCGCCTCAACATCCGTTAGCAGGAGCAACGCGTCCGCACCCAGTTGCCTGGCCAACAAGGCACTGGCGGCATCCTTGTCGATGACCGCCTCAATGCCGACCATGCTGCCGTCGTCCCTGCGCAGCACCGGTATTCCGCCACCCCCGGCACACACCACAACCACGCCCTGGTCGAGCAGCAACTTCAGTACGCGCATGTCCGGTATTTCCAGGGGCTTAGGAGAAGGCACCACCCGGCGCCATTTGTCGCCGTCCGGCGCAATGCTCCAGCCCGCAGCGGCTGCCCGGCGCTCTGCTTCTTCACGGTCATAGACCGGGCCCACAAACTTGGTGGGCTTTTCAAAAGCCGGGTCTCTGGGATCCACCACGACCTGGGTCAGCAAGGTTGCGACAGGCCGGTCATGTTCCAGGGCGTTCTCCAGCTCCTGTTCGATCATATAGCCGATCATGCCCTCGGTTTCCGCTCCCAGGACATCCAGCGGGTAAGCCTCATCCGGTTTGTAGGAGGCGCCCTGTAAAGCCAGCAGCCCCACCTGGGGCCCGTTGCCATGGGTAACCACCAGGTCGTGGCCGGCCCGGACAACCGCGGCCAGCGATCGGGCCGCAATCTGCACATTGTTGCGCTGAACCTCCGCAGTCAGCGGCTCCCCGCGTTTCAGGAGGGCATTCCCCCCCAACGCTGCCACAACCAGCATGTCAGCCTCCCAGGGTCGCCACGAGGACGGCCTTGATGGTGTGCATGCGGTTCTCGGCCTGATCGAAAACAATCGAAGCGGGGCTTTCGAAAACCTCTTCAGTCACCTCCATGGCGTCAATGCCATAGGTCTCCTGAATCTCCTTGCCCACCACGGTTTCGGTGTTGTGAAAGGCCGGCAGACAGTGCATGAACCGCGCCCGCGGATTGCCGGTCTTGGCCATCAAGGCCGCATTCACCTGGTAAGGCATCAGCAGTTTGATCCGTTCGGCCCATTTTTCCTTTGGCTCGCCCATCGAGACCCAGACATCGGTATAGACGAAATCGACTCCCGCAACGGCGGCGTCAACATCCTCCGTGATGGTGATGCGGGCTCCGGTTTCAGCCGCCAGCGCCTGGGCCTCGTCCTGAACGGCCTGGCCAGGCCAGCAGGCTTTTGGTGCGCACAAGCGCACGTCCATGCCCATCTTGGCGCCACCAATCAGCAGGCTGTCGCCCATGTTGTTGGCGGCATCGCCAATGAACACGTAGGCCACATCCCGCAACGGCTTTTCCACATGCTCCTGCATGGTCAGGAAATCCGCCAATATCTGGGTGGGGTGAAATTCATTGGTGAGCCCGTTGTAGACCGGCACGCCGGCGTACTGTGCCAGCTCTTCCACAACCGATTGTCCGAACCCCCGATACTCAATGGCATCGTAAACCCGGCCAAGAACCCGGGCGGTGTCCTTAACCGATTCCTTATGGCCAATGTGGGTTCCGGTCGGCCCCAGGTAGGTTACCCGCGCCCCCTGGTCGAAGGCGGCAACTTCGAACCCGACCCGGGTACGCGTGGAGTTCTTCTCGAAGATCAGGGCGATGTCCTTGCCTTCGAGCTTGGGCACTTCGGTGCCCGCGTACTTGGCCGTCTTCAGATCCGCAGACAGCTTCAGCAAAAAAGCGATTTCCCTGGGACTGAAATCCCGCAGGGTAAGGAAGTGTCGGTTCTTGAGATTGAATGCCATAGCGTTTCTCCCTGGCTGTCAGATAGCGTCCCGGATGGTCGGGCAACTCATGCACCGACCGCCGCCCCGGCCACGGCCCAGCTCGGCGCCGGGTATTGCCAGAACTTCGATGCCCGCCGCCGAAAGCGCCGCGTTGGTATCGTCGTTGCGGTCGTAACCGACAACAACACCCGGGCTCAGGGCCAGCACATTGTTGCCGTCGTTCCACTGTTCCCGCTCACGTTCTTCCGGGGTATCGCCACCCGTTGCTACAACTTCCAGGGCCGGATAGCCGAGGATTTCCGCGACCACCTCAAACAGATGTCGCGAGTCCTGATTGAACGCCAGTGTTTTTGCTCCCTCACCGGGGCGCAGGTCGTAGCAGATCACGGCATCGGCCACTTCCTTGAAGGCAGTGACCACGTTGCCACCACAGAAGGTAAACACGGTATCCAGGTGCATGGCCGACCGGGTTTTGGGGAGCTGACAGGCGATTACCCGATCCACCATTCCGCCATCAAAGAGTGCTTTTGACAGTTGCCCGATGGCCTGGGGAGAGGATCGCTCGCCCATGCCTACCAGAACCGTTCTGTTCCCCAGCGGCATGATGTCCCCACCCTCCAGGGTGGCCAGGCCATGGTCTTCCAGAGGATCGCCCCAGTGCACGTTCACCTTGCCGGCGAATTTCGGGTGGAATCGGTAGATAGCGGCCATCAGCAGGGTTTCGGGCTTGCGGGCAACCCAGTACATCGGGTTCAGGGTGACCCCGCCATAAACCCAGGCGCTGTTGTCCCGGGTGAACAGGAAATTGGGCAGTGGCGGCAGCACGAATCCGAAACGTCCGAGGTGGTTGCCGAACAGTCCAACGGGATCGAATGGCAGATCCCCTACCTCCAGGCCACCGATCAGGAATTCGGCGAGCGCCTTTTCGGGCAGTTCATCCATCCAGGCGCGCAGGTCCGACACCATGCCCACGCCGATGTGGTTCCAGTTGATCCTGTGATCGAGAATCCAGGCACGTCCCTCGGGAATGGCCAGCGTTTCCGCCAGCAACTCGTTGACATCCAGCACCTCCACGCCCCGACCACGCATCACGCTGGCAAACACGTCATGATCTTTCTGGGCCTGCTTGACCCAGAACACATCATCGAACAACAGGGCATCGCAGTTGGACGGCGTCAACCGCCGGTGCGCCAGCCCCGGCCGGCAGATGATGACCTGGCGCAGAGTCCCGGTCTCAGAGTGCACTCCAAGTGTTTGTTCAGACATGACAAAACTCCTTTTGTCGCAGGGTTACAGCGGGTGTTACAAAAGTGTGCCGACGCTGATAACCACAGTGATAAACACGGTCAGAATGAGCAGTAAGGGCCAGATAAAGGCCAGCCAGCGATCGTAGGACACGCGCCCGATGGCAAGCCCGCCAACCACCACCGCGAAGGTGGGATTGATCAGGTTCACCAGGCCGTTGGCAGACTGGTAGGCAGTTACCACCAGATCCCGCCCGACGTTGGCAAAATCCGCCAGCGGCGCGAGGATCGGCATGGACAGGACGGCCAGGCCAGAGGACGACGGCACGAAGAAACTCATGCCCACCTCGATCCAGAACATCAGGTTGATAAAGGCCAGTTCCGGCAGGCCACCCAGCGAGGTTTCGGCGCTGTGCAGGATGGTATCGGCGATCATGCCCTGTTCCATGATCACCACAATGCCGCGGGCCAGGCCGACCACCAGCGCAACCCCGAGGAGATCCCGGGCACCATCGACAAAACTGCCGGTCAGTTTCTTTTCACCCAGTCGTGCAATGATGCCGATCACAATGGCGGCACCAAAGAACAGAGAGCCCATCCGGGCCATCCACCAGCCCTGGGATGACACACCCCAGATCATCACGGCAAAGGTCAGGGCAAAGATAACCAGTGCAATAATCTGGGTGGTTGTCAGGGTGGCGCTGTGAATCTCCTGGTCACCTCCCTGCAGAAACAGTTTCTTGTGCGCTGCCCATTGCTTTGCCACCACCGAGCGCGAGGGGTCGGTTTTTACGCGATGGGCATATCGCATAACGTAGCCGATACAGATCAACAGGCCGCCGATCAGCAGAATAAAACGCAGCACGATGCCGTCGGTGAACGGTATTCCAGCAGCATTGGCTGCAATCACCGTGGCGAACGGGTTGATGGTTGAACCCAACACGCCGATCCCCGCTCCGATCAGGATGATGGCAACGCCTGTAACGGCGTCGTAGCCGGCCGCAAGTATCACGGGAATCAGAATGGCGTAAAAAGCCAGGGTCTCCTCTGCCATGCCGTAGGTGGTGCCACCGATGGCGAAGAGCACCATCAGTATCGGAATCATCCAGATCTCATGGCCTTTCAGATGCCGCATCGCGCTGCGAATGCCGGTATCAATAGCTCCGGTCGCATTCATCACACCGAGGAAACCACCCAGGAACAGTATAAACATGGCGACATCGATGGCATTGGCAACGTAACTGTCGGGGTCGTAGAACCCGGCTGTGGGTGCCATCAGGACATCAACGAACCCCTGGGGATTCGGATCAACGGTCTGGTAGGTGCCCGGAACCGCCACTTCCCGACCAACCTCTTCATTCATGGCGCGCTCATACTGCCCGGCCGGAATCAGCCAGGTCAGCGCGGCCACCAGAATAATCAGGCCGAAAAGAATCGTGTAGGCGGTGGGGAATCGGGAAGCAAGGTCGGTTTCAGGGTTTTCTGGCAATTTTTCGTCTTCAGTCACGATGCGTCTCCTTTCGTGAATCGCATTGTGCAGACAGGTTCCTTCCGGGAACCTCAAGGAGCCAAACACAGCCTCAGCGGCTGATGGCCACTGGTTCAGATCTGCATGAGGCCAGCATAGTGCAGCCCGCCGCTTCCTGAATTGAGATAGCGCAATTTTTAATCAACCATAAAAAAGCCCCGGGTGGAGGAGTTGTTTCCACTCGGGGCAAGAATGTCACCCGCCGGCTATGAGAAGCGGGTAACCGCCATGCAAGGTCTTACCACCTGGCTGTCAGTGCGGCACGCAGGGTCCTGCCAGGCTCATTAACTCTTACGGCTTCGGGATTGAATGGATCAGTATTGGCCCTGCTAACGTGGGGCGCCCAGGTATTGTCGAACAGGTTATCCACTGCCCAGCTGATGCTCAGATAGTCGGCGAGCGGGTGGCTCCCGGACAGGTTCAGCACGCCGTAGCCTGGCGAGGTGCCGGGATCCTGGCCGGATTCCAGATCCACCCGGTCCTGTCGGCGGGCCAGCACCCACTCCAGTTCAATGCCATGCCCCATGTGCTGCCAGCCAAGAGTCTGAATAAACTGCACCGGCGGAATCTGCGGCAGGGGTTTGTTTTCGTCACGGTTTTCACCTCGTACCGAGGCCAGACTGCTGTTGGTGCTCCAGGTGCCGTTGCTCCACCCAAGCTGAGCCTCAACACCCATCAGCCGCGCATCGATATTGCGGTAGACGCTGACCTGATCCACATTGCGAGTGCGCAGGACGAAGTCATCCACCTGATCCACCCACACGGCCGGGCGCCAGTGCCAGCCGTTGCTCTGGCCAGGCATCGCCACTTCCACCTTGCGATGCGTCTCAGGGTCGAGAGAAGGGTTGCCTACCCAGCGTCTTGCCGGATCCATATTGTTCCAGCTGGCAATGTAGCGTTCAGTCACGCCCGGGCTGCGGACGCTATGGCTTGCCGTAACCACCAGCGACTGGATGGGGGAAAACCGCCAATCGCTGCTTACAAAGCCACTGAAGTTGTCATCGCTCGCATCGGTGTTGGTAGTGCCGTAGATCGCCTCGTAGGCATCGGCGGCAGACATGGCCATCATGCCACTACCAAACACCTGATCGGCGGCCCCAGCGGACATTTCCACGCGATCGTAGCGCACGCCACCACCCAGTTTTAACGCCGGGGTTACCCGGTAGAAGCGCTCAGCGAAGAGGCCGAAACGGTCTCGATCCACGTCGGGCCAGAGTACCGACGTCAGCGTATCCAGATTCGCGCCGCCAAACCGTTCGGCGTGCCAGTTATTGGTCTCGACATCCGCACCAATGGCCCAGTCTGTTCTGGCATCCGGACTCTGATCCAGGGTCAGACGGAGGCCCCGGGTTTCGGTCTCGGAATCGGTCAGCATTTTCATCATGGACTCACGGAGACTGAAATTATCCATGATGTGATCAACATCGGCCTGCCAGGCCAGCAGGTTCCAGTTGCCGTTGGCCACGGGCGAGCCCAGCTCCAGTCGCATGATGTCGGTATCGGTTTTCGGCGCATCCATGCCGGAGCCGGCGTATTTCACGTCCCGCTCCTCCTGACGGCTTACCAGGCCTTTGATATAGAACCCGTTATCCGCCTTCCACGCGGCATCGAGGCGGGCCTCAGAGTTCTTGTAGGCGCTGCGCACTTCGTTGCCATCGCCGTCCTCGTAATCGTCCGCCTCGTCGTAACCGCCTGCGAGCCGAAGCCAGGCACTGTCACTCCCCACTGCGGCACTGCCATTGACCAGTTTGCCATTGCCGTTGTCCGCGCCGCCCACCGTCAAATGACCTGTGGTGGCGGAATCATCGAAGACAGGCGCTGCTGTGGTGGCAATAATCTGGCCACCGGTGATCGGGCCCCAGCGAAGGGTCTGGTTACTGGTGCGCAGCTCGAGCAAGGGCGCCAGTGCCGAACTCAGGCGACTGGTTGGGGGATCCATGCGATTCGGGCAGGCCCCTTCAACGCGAATACCGTCCAGAAGCACATCCACCCGCTCCTGGCTTTGACCACGAATCACCGGTTCCAGGCCGCGACCTCCCATTCGGGAGAGCGACACTGAGGGATCAGAGGACAAACGTTCAACGGGCTCTGAAGCCAACGTACTCGAGGCCTCGTCTATGCTCTGCCCCTCAGTAACATGAATGACCGGCAAGTCGGGAGAACTCTCCTGGGCCAACACTCCGGCGGGCAAAGAAACCAATCCCGCAGCACACAATCCGATGAAACGCGTTCCAATTACCGTCGCCATACAACCTCATCCTGACCAGCTCTGATAGTTGGCGCCAATCATAAACATCAGCCGGCGTCAGCGCCTGAGACCAAATGCCGCATCCCCTCGGAGGTATTACCGCGTATCCCGATGGAAAAAAACGCTAGAATGCCCGCTATGGAATGGCTGACCCACTCACAGACCGGATTTCAACAGACTGCCCGCTATCTGCTGGGCATGCGTCTGGCTATTGTTGCGCTGCAGCTTATTTCGATCGCCGTGGCGGAAACCATGGTAACCCTGGCCCATCGGGCTGAAGCGGTTATCCTGCCCCTAGCCTATGGGGTTATGGCAACCCTGGCCTGGCTCTGGTTTACCCGTCGCCCACCGCGCTCGACACAGGCCGTCAGCCTGGTGCTGATTGTCGATTTGCTTTTGATCGGAGTCTGGCTTTACCTGACGGGCGGCTATACCAACCCCCTGGTTTCTCTGTTGCTGCTGCCTATCGCCGTTGCCATTGTGCTGGTGCCACTGGGCCAGAGCATTGCCGTTACCGTCGCCGGCGTTGCGGTTTATACCTCCCTGGTGATCTGGCATACGCCGGTCACCCATGGACATCACAACGCCAACCTGGCCCAGTTACACCTGGTCGGCATGTGGGTGACCTTCGCCACAACCGCTGCCATCCTGCTGCTGGTTGTCGGTGCCCTGGCACGTCGCCTGCGCCAGCAACAGGCCCAGCTCGCACAGATACGGGAAACCCGGCTGCGAGATGAGCAGATCATCGCCCTCGGACTGTCGGCTGCTGCAGTGGCACATCGCCTGGGGACGCCGCTGAACACCATGACGCTGCTGGTGGAGGAAATGAAATCCGCTGCCCCGGTCGGCGACCCCATCACCGACGACCTCGCACTGATGGAAAGTCAACTGGGCCTGTGCACGACCCACCTGCAACAGCTGTCTTCGGCGGCCGTGCAGGCCAAGACCGCGCAACTGGAAACCCTGCCAGCCCGGGACTGGGTGGCACGTCTTCGGGAATCCGCTACCCTGCTTTGGCCGGGTGCCGCCATTGAATGGCGTCAGCCTGTGCCGGACTGCCCGGTTGCCGTGGACGCCACCCTTGATCAGGCCGTTCTGAATGTGTTGGCCAACGCAGTAACAGCCAGCCCGTCCTGGGTCGCCGTTGCAGCCAGTGAGGGTGCCGATGGCCGGCTGGAGCTGGTTGTCGAGGACCATGGTGATGGCCTGGAATCCACCCCGGAAGGTACGCTCGGGGACAAGGTAGTCAGTTCGGAGAATGGGCTCGGAGTTGGCCTTTTCCTTTCCAACGCCACCATCCAGCGTCTTGGAGGCACACTGAAAGCCCGGGGTAGTGCGGACGGTACCACCATCATCATAGAGCTGCCGATAACGGCAGCGACCAACGGCCTAGCGGGAGAACAGGCGTGAGCAAACAACAGGCGTGGCTGCTTATTGATGACGATGACGCCTTTCTGCAGGTGCTTCAGCGCTCACTCGGACGCCAGGGCATCGAAGCGAAGCTTGCCCACGGGCATCAGGAAGCAAAAACCGCCCTGCTGGAGGGAACCTTTCACCGGTGCGTACTGGATCTGAACCTGGCAGGCGAAAGCGGCCTGCAGCTTCTGCCAGAGATTCTGGACATGCATCCGGATCTGGAAATCCTGGTGCTGACCGGTTACGGCAGTATCGCCACGGCGGTCGAAGCCATGCGCCGCGGCGCGGTGAACTATCTGTGCAAACCGGTAACGGTCAACCAGCTGCTGGCCGGATTCGAGCCGATTGATGCGCCGCCGGATCTCCGGGCGGAGCCGCCCTCGGTCGAGGAAATGGAGTGGGAGCACATCCAGCGGGTTCTCAACGAAAACGAGGGCAACGTCTCTGCCACCGCCCGCGCCCTGAACATGCATCGACGTACCCTGCAACGAAAGCTCCAGAAGCACTCGCGCTGGCGCTGACCGATACCCATAGGTATTTGGCGCAAAACTGACATTTATCAATTCACCTAGACCATTTACCCATGGTTTTTCAGAGCTATTCCGGTAGCATGCCCGACATTTGCGACAGGTCTCACGGGAGGAGAGTTCGTAAATTTACACACCGGAGTACACGTTACTGACTCTCATGCCCAGATCCCCCACGACGGTACACCACCCTCAGACATCGACCCCAAGCGCCTGGCCATGGTTGCGGCGGTTACGCCCAATTTTCTGGTGATGCTGGATGATGCCGGCCGCATTGAATGGGTTAACCCCAGCTTTGAGGAACACACGGGGTATCAGCTTGAGGAGGTGCGCGGATGCCTCCCAAAGGAAGTGCTTTACGGGCCGGACACCGACCCCGAAACCATCAAGCGCATTAACCAGAAGCTGCATCGGGCCGAAATCATTGAAGAAGACATTCTTCACTACACCAAAGCCGGACAGCCCTACTGGGTGCATACCTATTGCGTTCCGATAGGTACAGAGCAGGGCGTTGACCCTGGTTATATCGCCATTCAGAACAACATCTCCGACAGGAAGAACAGCGAGCGGGGCCTGCGGATCGCGGCCAGCGTGTTCGACCGCAGCCACGAAGCCATCCTGATCACCGACCAGTCGAACCGGATCCTGGATGTGAATCCTGCGTTTTCGCGGATTACCGGCTATAGCCGGCAGGAGGTTCTGGGCCTCAACCCGGCGATTCTCAGCTCCGGCCGACATTCCGGGGAATACTACCGGTCCATGTGGCGTACCATCGAGAAAACCGACCACTGGCGGGGCGAAATCTGGAACCGCCGGAAAAACGGTGAAGAGTTTGTGGAACTGCTATCCATCAGCCGCGTGCATCTGGAAGAACCCGGGCAGTATTACCATGTGGCGGCCTTCTCGGACATCACCGCACTCAAGAACCATGCGCGCGAACTCGACCGGGCGGCCAACTACGACGATCTGACCGGCCTGCCCAACCGCCAGTTGCTGGAAGAGCGACTGCGCACAGCCCGCAGCCACGCCGACCGGCAACATCGCAGCGTGTCGGTGTGCTATCTGGACCTCGACGGCTTCAAGGGTATCAATGACAAATGGGGGCAGTCGGCCGGTGACCAGACCCTGCGCACCCTGGCCGAGCGACTGACCCGTGCGCTGCGCAGCGGCGACACCGTTGCCCGGATCGGTGGCGACGAATTTGTCCTCCTGCTGCAGGGCGATGACAACCACGAAGCGGTTTATCAGCGCATTCTGGCCACCGTCGGCGATCCGGTAACGGTGGGCGATCAGAATGTTTCACTCACGGCCAGCCTCGGCATTACCCGCTACCCGGAAGATGGATCAGACGCCGAAGGTCTGATTCGGCATGCCGATCAGGCCATGTACTCCGCCAAGGAAAAAGGCCGCAATCAGTATCACTTGTTCGATCCCGGCCTGGACGAGCATCGCCGGAACCGGCGCAATCAGTTGATGGAAATCTCCAGGGCCCTGGAAAACGAGGAATTCGAGCTGTTTTTCCAGCCCCAGATCCGTGTCACCGATTGCGAGCTTTTCGGTTTTGAGGCGCTGATCCGCTGGAACCACCCCCAGAAAGGGCTGGTTTCACCGGGCGAATTTCTGCCGATTGTCGAGAACAGTCACCTTGAAGTACCACTGGGACAGTGGGTATTGAAAGAAGCCATTCACCAGATGAACGCCTGGAAGGAAGCGGGAGAGAATCTGGCGATCAGCATTAACATCAGCGCTCCGCACCTGATGGACCGCTCATTTGCCGACTACCTGGAGAGTTACCTGCACAGCCACCCGGAGGTGGCACCCGGCCATATCACGCTGGAGGTTCTTGAATCGACTGCACTGGAGGACACCCAGCGAGCCAGCAACGTTCTGGCGCGCTGCCAGAGCCTCGGCCTTCAGGTGGCGCTGGACGATTTTGGCACCGGTTTCTCATCCCTGACCTACCTGCGTACGCTTCCGGTGGACATCATCAAGATCGACCAGAGTTTTGTTCGCAACATGCTTGAGGATGCCGGCGACCGCGCCATCGTTGAGAGCGTGATCTTCCTGGCCCAGCGGTTCGCCCACCCGGTTCTGGCCGAAGGCGTTGAAACCATGGAACACGCCCGGACACTCAGGCAGATGGGATGCAATTTCGTGCAGGGCTACGGGATCGCCCGCCCCATGCCGGCAACCGAGGTGCTGGGCTGGGCAAGGAAATGGCAGCATAGGGCCCGTTCCGGCAAGGCCGGCGACCTGCTCAGCACCGCCGTCGCCAGTGGCAAGGGCCTCTGAGCCGGAAAGCTCTACCGGTAGCGTCTCTGGTCCAGCGTGGTCAACCGGTCCGGATGGAAGACCATGAGGCCAGTCACAAAAGTGCCGTTCACGAACCCTTCGGGAATCATGAACAACGGCAGGTAACGGATGTACTCATGCACCAGTTGGTCAAACGTGTAGACGCCACTGCTCCATAGCATGAGGCACATGACACCACCGGCGGCTGCCACGGAAATGCCGGCCCCGAAGAACCCGCAGAAGAAGATATAGGCGAAGAAATTCCGGAAATCCCGCCGGCGTTCCCAGAGCATGATTCCGTGGCTGACAATGGCAGGCACCATCACGGTAATCAGCCCGTTGGCCGCAAACATGATCAGGGGTTCTCGTCCGGTAATGACCGTGATCACCAGCGCCAGCAATCCCGCCAGCACCGCAAGCGCCCACCCCAGCATCAGCGTTATCACCGTGATCCCGAAAATGTGGATGGCCAGGCCGGGAGAAATGCCTGCCCTCAACTGCCAGACGAATCCGAGCACCACGGCCGCGCCGAAGAACGAATGCTGGAGCGCGTTGTCCTTTCGTAAGGCTGGCCAGTCAATGGAGCGCACCGCCCGGACAAGAATTACCAGAAAAAGCAGCAGCGTGATGATCCACTGGCTGGTGGATAGCAGATTTTCAGTCATGCCCATAGTGAACGTACCGCAGTAACGGGGTCGGGTATGACATCTTAGCGGCTCGCCCCACCCCCGGTGCAAGCGAGCCCAGATAGATCAGGCGACCTGTCTCTCTTGCTTGCCAAGGTCGGTGAGGCGCTGCCAGGCTTCAAAGGTGCTGAGGAAAACCTCGCCACCCAGGTGGGAAAGCAGTTCCGTGCCTTTCAGTTTGTCCATGACGGGGCCTTTCACTTCCGCCAGATGCAACCTCACTCCTGCATCCTTCATACGCTCGTTAATCGCCTCCAGACTTTCGAGGGCCGAGGCGTCCACCAGATTCACGGCCGGACACATCAGCACCAGGTCCTTAAGCTCCGGCTCCCGTATCATCAGGTCCATAACCGTTTCCTCAAGGAAGCGTGCGTTGGCGAAGTACAGGCTCTCGTCTACCCGCAGGAAGGTCACCTTCGGGCACAGCTCCACGTCATGGCGAAGCACGTTGCGGAAGTGCTCGGTTCCCGGTACCCGACCAACCACCGCGCTGTGGGGGCGGCTGGTTCGATACAGAAACAGGCCTATCGAAAGCGCCACCCCGGCGATAATGCCGGCCTCGACACTGTGCACCAGAGTCAGCACGATGGTGGCGAGCATGGCGCCAAAGTCCGTGCGGGAGTAGCGCCAGGTGCGACCCAGGGCCGGAAGGTCGATCAGCGTGGCCACGGCGACGATGATGGTCGCCGCCAGGGTCGCCTGGGGCAGATAGGCAATGGCTGGCGTCAGGAATAACGTTGCCATGGCGATACCCACAGCCGCATAGGCGCCGGCGGCGGGAGTCTCGGCCCCAGCGTCAAAGTTGACCACGGAACGGGAGAAGCCACCGGTGACCGGCATGCCGCCGGAAAAACCGGCGCCCAGGTTGGCAGTACCCAGGCCAATCAGCTCCTGGTCCGGATCAATACGCTGGCGACGTTTCGCGGCCAGGGTCTGGCCAACAGACACCGACTCCACGAAACCCACAACACTGATCAGCAACGCGCTGACCGCCAGCTGCTGCCACAAGCCCATGTCCAGGCTCGGCATGGTGAAATCGGGCAGTCCACGGGGCACATCCCCGACCAAACGCACACCCTGGCCATCAAGCTGGAACTGCCAGGCCACCAGGGTGGTGACCAGAACCGCCAGAATCGGCGCGGTTTTGGTAAGAATATCCGCCATTCTCGGGGCCAACCCCATTGCCATCAGAAGCGGCTTCAGGCGTTTGCGGGCCAGCATCAGGAAAATCAGCGCTCCGGCACCGACCCCCAACGTTGCCAGGTTGGTGTCACCGATGGATCCCAACAGCGAGTGAGCAATTTCCAGAAGGTTGTGACCCGAGGCCTGGATTCCGAAGATATGCTTCAGCTGACTGGCAGCAATCACAATGCCGGAGGCCGTGATAAAGCCCGAAATCACCGGATGGCTGAGAAAATTGGCCAGGAAACCCAGCCTGAGGACACCCATCAGGGTCAGCATCAACCCAGACATGACCGCCAGCAAAACGGCACCAGCCACGTATTCCGGTGTACCGGACTCCGCAAGGGGTGCCAGGGCCGCTGCGGTCATCAGGGAAGCCACAGCAACCGGGCCCACCGACAGTGTTCGGCTGGTGCCGAAGACAGCGTAAATAACCAGGGGCAGGATACTGGCGTACAGACCCACCTGGGCAGGCAACCCGGCCAGCAGGGCATAGGCCAGCGACTGGGGGATGAGCATGACGGTAACGATGATCGCGGCCACCAGATCACTGGTGGCCTGTTCCCGGCCATATTTTGGGGCCCAATCCAGAATGGGCAGATAGCGTTTAAGATTCATCGGGAATCTCAGAACAGGTTAACCGGTACTTTCAGGTAAACCTGACCATTGTCTTCAGCCGGAGGCATATGGCCTGCCCGCATGTTGACCTGGACCGAAGGCAGAATCAGCCGTGGCATATCCAGGGTCGCGTCCCGTTCGGTCCGCATCTTCACGAACTCTTCCTCGGAAACACCTTCGTGGACATGGATGTTCGCTTCCCGCTGCTCGGCCACCGTGGTCATATGCTGATACTCGTCACGGCCGGGCGCCTTGTAGTCGTGACACAGGAAGATACGGGTTTCTGCCGGCAGAGACAGTACCTTCTGGATAGACTGGTACAGGGTGCGGGCATCGCCACCCGGGAAATCACAGCGGGCGGTGCCGAAATCCGGCATAAACAGGGTGTCACCCACGAAGGCGGCATCGCCAACCACATAGGTCAGGCAGGCAGGGGTGTGCCCCGGGGTATGCAATACGCGCCCCTCAAGACCACCGATGGCGAATGTGTCGCCCTCTCTGAACAGCTGATCGAACTGGCTGCCGTCGCGCTGGAATTCGGTGCCGGCGTTAAACGCCTTGCCAAATATTTCCTGTACGTCTCGGATGTGCGCACCAATGCCGGTCTTGCCGCCCAACTTCTCATGCAGGTAAGGCGCGGCCGACAAGTGATCCGCGTGTACGT
This sequence comes from Marinobacter sp. DSM 26671, assembly GCF_900112835.1. Lineage (NCBI taxonomy): Bacteria > Pseudomonadati > Pseudomonadota > Gammaproteobacteria > Pseudomonadales > Marinobacteraceae > Marinobacter > Marinobacter sp. DSM 26671. The sequence continues at coordinate 208,977 of NZ_FONF01000006.1, forward strand.
GGGTCTCCAGAATCCACTCGACCTTCAGATCGTTGCTGCGGATGTACTCGATAATCTCGTCTGCAGAACGCACGTCGGTGGTGCCAGCGGCGTAATCAAAATCCAGGACCGAATCGAGAATGGCACAGGCCTGGCTGTCCGGGTCGCGCACCACATAACTGAAGGTATTGGTGGGTTCATCAAAAAAATGCTGAACGATCGGGTTGCTCATGGCAGTCACCTCTGGAGTATCCGAATATCAAATTTAATATAAGCATATACTATTTCGTAATATGAGGTGAAATGATCTTTTTTTATATGCGCAATGTTCCTGATGCATCAACAAGGCAGTCCCGCCCTGCCTGCTTGGCCATATAGAGCCGATCATCTGCCCGGGCAATCAAGGCATCGGGAGTCGCTGGCTGGTCAACGAACTCTTCGATCCCCGCCACACCCGCACTGACGGTCACCGGAATGTCCGTGTCATTGAACACAAACCTTTCCTCATGCACAGCTTCGAGAATTCGCTGCACAAACTGCCTCACGTCCCCGTGTTCCACGGCGCTGAAAACAACAATGAACTCCTCGCCACCGAAACGGGCAACCACATCCATGGAGCGGGTCTGGCTCACCAGGATGTCAGCAAAGCGCTGGAGGATATAATCGCCCCCGAGGTGTCCGATGGAGTCGTTGATCGTCTTGAAGTGATCGATGTCGAAGATCGCCAGGGCGAAACGTTCTCCCCGACGGTTACTCCGGCCCAGCATTTCATCCAGCCTTGGCATCAGGTAGCGGCGATTATGCAGACCGGTCAGCGGATCACGAATGGACTGGTTAAGCAGCTCTTCTTCCAGGCGATTGCGCTCAAGAGCACCCGACAACAGGCCGGAGACGATGATCAACAGATCGGCCTGATCCAGACGCCAGCTTCGTCGACGCAGGGAGTCAACGCCGAAAAACCCGGTGACCCGTCCACGCACCCGGATGGGCACACAGAACATGGAAGATACGCCCTGCTCCTGAAGCAGAGCCCGCTCGGGTGCGGCCTCCCGCGGCAGTCGATCGACATCTTCGATGAACACCACGCGGCTGCCACTGACCATGCCCTCGATCTGTTCCTGCCACCAGTGAAAATCCTCGATCGGTACCTCTTGCTGGGTCTCAATCAGGGCAGGGACACCGTCCCTGCACCATTCATGGGTATTGGTCATTACGGCGTAATCGTCGGTAAAGCAGTACAGGTAGGCCCGGTCTACCTTGAAAAACAGGCCGATGGATCGCAGGAGCTCATCAATGCACTGATCAATGGTGCCAAAGCCCAGATTGATGAATTCGGTGGAAAGGCGGGCAATGAGCCTCTGGAAACCAGCCTGGAAGGAAAACTCCGCCTCGCTCTCTCGGAGGCTCTGCTCCAGGTTTTTGTAATGCTGGATGTTATGGAACTGACCGTACCAGAGGGTACTGCCATCGGGTTGCCGCTCCGGCTCGGAGCTCACCTCGAACCACTCGTAGTCGCCATTCTGCAGTCTGAGCCGCGCGCGATACGACCAGGTTTTCAGGGTATCCGCAGAGAAACGGATACTCTCCATGACGGACTCAACGTCGTCGGGGTGGATCATCGCAAAAATCGGATCCGCGTTGTCATTCAGATCCGACGGGGCTATGCCAAAAAGTGCCTGAACACGTTCACTGATGAAGGGGCATCGATGGGACTCCCGATCTGCACCCAGCCAATAGATGAAAAGGACGCCAGGCACCCCTGAGGCCAGTTTCTGGAAAAAACGGGCAGACAAACCGGTTTGCTGCCCGTTGCCGGACCTTGACGCCTTGGACACCCTGTCCTCCCAACGGACGAATCACCCTGCTCATAAAAGAGTGTAGCGCACGCTGACAGGAAGCAAACCGATTCCGGAGACGACGAATCAGAGCGAGTCCAGGCGGTTCCTGGCTTCTTCCCGCCGACCGGCATCAGCGACGTCGCGGCCCGCCCTGTCGGGTGCTTCGAGGACTTTCTGCAGATAGCTCCGGGCTCGTTCAGGCTCGCCCTGGTCCAGCAGAAAATCGCCAAAGAAGAAATTGGCATCCATACCATCAGGATTGATCGCCAATGCTTTCTGCAAATACTGACGGGCCTTGTCGTCATCACCGAAGCCCAGTGGCCAGCCAGGGACCTGGTAATAAAGGCTGCCAAGGGATGTGTAAGCCGAGCCATCGAGCGCATCGGGATCGATTGCCAGGGCCGCTTCCAGGGATTTCCGGGCGTCCTTGACCAGGCCCAGGGCACCCAGACCACCTTTGGCACCGGCGTAGGTGCTCAACACAATACCCTGCCAGATCAGCGGCTCTGCCCGGTCCGGATAATGGGCAACAAACTGTTCCGCCTCGCCAGCCAGGCCCTCGAAGGCTTTCTCTTTTTCGTCCTCCGGTACCTGGTACTGGATCTCGGCCCAGCGATGCTGGATGTCGGCCAGCTCGGTCTCAAGAGCAGCTGCCCAAAGCGGCTGGGCAGCCAGACACAAGACCATCAATAAAACACGTTTCATGACAACACTCCCGGATTCAGAAACCGCCGGATCACCGGCAGTTGCTTCAGCATCGCCTTATCGACAATTTTGGGCAGGATGCCGTTGATGACCACGAACAACTTCTCGGGCCAGCCCAGAAAACGCCGGCGATCGTCATTTTCCATAGCAGCCAGAATCTGCGCCGCCACCGCTTCAGGTGCGTCCATGGCGTTGCCAAGTGCCCGGTTCAGCTCGTTCACGGCCTTCGGATTCATGTCCGTGGCAGTGGCGCGGGGGGCCACATAGATCACCTGAACCGGAGTATCGGCCAGTTCCCTGCGCAGGGCTTCGCTGAAACCGCGCAGACCAAACTTGCTGGCGCAGTATGCGGTGTAGCCGGGGAAACCGATGCTGCCAAAGGTGGACCCCACGAACACCAGCGCTCCCTGTTCGGCTTTTTCAAACCTTGGTGCAAAATGCCTGGCGACAATCATCGCTGACCGGAGATTGACGGCAATCTGGGCGTCCAGTTCATTGACTGTCATATTGCCCAGGCTGGCAAAGCAGTTCTGGCCGGCACAGTGGATAACGCCATCAATATCCGGATAGGCATCGCCGAGCCGAACCAGCTGCTGGTCGAGGTCCGGCGCCGCAAGATCCAGATGTACGAGCGAGACACCCTCCCGATGTTCGAGCTTTTCCGGGTGCCGGGAAGCGATAATCACCCGAGCACCTGCCCTGACCAACGGCTCTACGAGCGCCTTTCCTATACCGCCGGTGCCACCCAGAAGCAGGAACACCCGATCATGCAGCCTCATGGCGCCGCTCCTTGCGATTCTCGGGCACGGGAATGCTGTGCAGCATGTCGCCGTAAAGCCGGTAGACCATACGGGCCGCCTCGATAATGGCCTGCTGGTCATCCGGATCGGTGATTTCGTTCATCAGGTTCCGGAAGAACTCGAAATGCTCCTGGTCCAGAGCACCATGGGAGTAGAGGTAGCTGAACGCTTCTTTGGGCAGGCCAAGCTGTTTCTGGATGGCTTCACCGAGCGGCGTCGCCAGCTCGATCGACGTTCCCTCAAGCACCTGAACCATGCCGAAAAAGGCGGCCGGGTTACCGCGGTTAATGCGGTCATAGAGGTAGGCGACCATCAGCTCGATAGAGGTATCCGGGCTGCCATGACGAATGGCTTCCTTGTCCTCTCCGCAGGCCGCAAGATCGTTGAGGATCCACTCATGGTGGCCATACTCCTCCTCGATGTATTCCACCAACGCCTTTCGCACAAATTCCAGACGCTCGGGTAAGCGGCCACCGCAGGCCATCATCAGGGGCACGGTGTGTTTCACGTGGTGATACGCCTGGGTGAGAAACCAGGTATAGCCATTCAGGTCAAACCGGCCCTCGCGGATGGCCTCAATAACAGGCGCACCGGTTACGTGGGCGCGGGCTTGTGCAGTTTCGGACTGCAGTCGATCGAAAAATGCCATGAAAGATCCTCCTGGCGGGTTTGAAAGTTCAGAATTGGATATCGAAAGATTCATGAAAATCGGAAATGCGCCGGCCAGCAGCGTTGGCAGATCCGCCTGAATCTGTTGGCGAACAGGCCGGCCGTTTGCAGTCAGGTAGCCCTCGGCCTGGCTCAATGGCTGACGGCGGATATAGACACCGGACAAACGAGCGTAGTCCGGCAAATTGTTGTTCAGAACGTCCAGCTGCGAGCGCAACGCATCGGGTGAGCGGCCATCCTGCACAACAACGAGGGCGGAAGGGCGGGGATCGCCATCACCAAACACCACCGCCTGGCGGGCACCTATCGCCTGGATGAGTTCACTCTCCAGCCATTCCGGGCTGATGTTGCGACCAAAGCTGGTAATCAGAAGGTTCTTCGCGCGACCGCTCACCGACAGGAAACCCCCGGCATCCCGGGAACCCAGGTCACCGGTATCCAGCCATTCATCCCCTGCCGGTTCATCCCCCAGGTAACCCAGGTGGGTGTTCCCGGCCACCAGAATGTGTCCGCGGTCATCCACCCGTACCCGAACATGGGAGAGCGGTTTACCCACCGCACCTTCGCGTTCGGTTCCAGGCACGTTCAATGCAACCACGGAACTGCACTCGGAAAGCCCATAACCCTCATAAAGCGGCAGGCCGACCGCGCGGCCCCTGGCAAGCAGGTCGGACGAAACCCGTCCGCCACCAACCGCCAGAAACCGGAAAGAATTACTGTCCAGCTGTTTCTGTTCGGCCGCAGACACCAGCGCCATAGCCAGTTCCGGCACCAGAATCAGGGACTGCGGCTGGTGTTCGTTGATGCCCTGCACCAGCCGGCCGATGTCCAGCCCACTGCTTCCGGTCATGCCCAGATCCTGCAAGGGTGCGACCATTACCGTACTGCCCATAAGCAATGGCAGATAAACCCCGGCAATGTTCTCCAGCAATGTGGCCAGTGGCAGGATGCACAGGTGCCGCTCAAGGTCGACGCCCTCAAGACGCTCCTGCAAGGCCAGCGTGGTGGCCGTCATCTGGGCCACCGACAGGCAGACGCCCTTCGGGTTGCCTGTACTGCCGGACGTAAAGGTTATCTTCGCGGTCTGCTCCGGCATCCAGGCGGCTGCCGCTGTTACCGGCAAATGCCTTAGCCAGACACCATGGCCAATGTGCTCACCGCCATTGCTTGCGCCCCCTGACAACAGGCAATCAAGGCCAGCTCGTTCAGTCAGGTGTTCCGTCTGAGTCCGTGAAAAAAACACCGGCACGGGGACACACACCACGCCGGCAAGCAAACAGGCCAGATCGGCAAGAATCCACGCCACGGAGTTGTCGCCACACAGGCCGGCCCGGCGCACACCAAGGCGGGTCAACTGGTCGGCGAGAGCCTCGGCCGCCTGCATCATCTGAGCATAAGTGAAGGCCGACTCCGGCCCCTGGAGCGCCGTTTGTGAGGGTTGGACGGCCGCCTGGCGTTGCAGAAGTTCAGGCAATGTGGCCATAGGAACCTCCTGCCATCGCTTCTTCCCCGGGGGCTTCAGACTCAACCGGCTGAATCAACCGGAGCAAACCGGCGGTCCGCAGTGCCGACATACCATCGGCGACACGAATGGCCATCACCACCGGATGATGGTCGTAATAACGCCCCCAGCCGGCACCGCCATCGGGCAACGTGGCGGGATCGGCAGTCGCCAGGACCTGAGTGGCAATGCCCAGGCGATGAAAACTGTTGCGTAGCTGATCCGTGCCGGTGCACACCACCCAGTCATAACCGGCCCCATCCAGCCAAACCGACAACGAGGCAAACAGAAAACGGCTGACGCCGGCTTCAACGCCCGCCAGATGGGCAATCTCAGCGATCCGATGTCGCTCGATGCCCGCAACCGGCATCACCGACTCCACCGGCACCGACAAGTAGTCTTCCAGAAACAGCTTTTCCAGCGCGGCGTTGCGAACACCGACCGCCGCCAGAAGGCTGCCTTGAGCCGTGGTCAGGGCCAGGAGCGCCGGTATGCGCAGAGAAGGCTCTGCGCCATAGGCATGCAGGAAGCGGCGGCGAATAAAACCCGCAACCGTCTCGGCCATTGCCGTGTCTGGACGGATCTCGTTAAACCAGCGACCGGCACAACGGATGACCGGAACCACCTCCTCGGAATCCGGGGGACAACATGTGGACATCATCAGCGGGTCTGTCATATGGGCTCTCCAGTTTCGCTCCCCGTGGGCGCTTTGATCACGGGTACCAGATTAGGAGTAAAGCCTTAAACCAGGCTTAAGGACGGCCGGGAGAAACCTTAAGGCCGGCTTAAGGTTTTTCAGAGGTCGCGGTTAAGGCTTGCTTAAGGATGGCCCGGTAACGTGCCGGCCATCATTCGGATTCTTCCGATAACGCCCGGGTTCTTAAGTGAGGCTGTATGAGATTCCCGTTATTGCGGCCAAATGGCTGGGGCAAATTGCCACGATTCCTGCTGGCCGGTGGCGTCGCCACCCTGCTGCATTGGCTGACCATGCTGGTCTTGATCGGTTGGGGACTGAACGCCGTTCTCGCAACCGCCACCGGTGCCACGGCTGGATTGCTGGCAAATTATGTTGGCCAGCATCGCTACGCTTTTTGTTCCAACCTGCCCCATAGAATTGCGTTCCCGCGATATCTCACGGGGGCTGCATTGGGCTGGGCCCTTAATTTAGCGGGCTTTTCGCTACTCCTGGTTACGGGTCTCAGCGTCGCCCCCTCGCAACTAATCACGACCGGCCTGGTTGCCTTTGCCAATTATCTCTTTGCACAGAGGTTTGTTTTCCATGAAGAACAGACAATCAACGTTCAGTAATCCGATGCTGAGCATCATTATCCCGGTTCACAACGAAGCCGATGTGATTCCAACCCTGTTGAAACGGCTGGATCTGGTCTGCCGCCAACTGCCGGGCCAGGTTGAGCTGTTGTTCGTGGACGATGGCAGCCGGGACGATTCTGTTGCACAGCTGCTACGGGCCAGGGACCGTTACTCCGGAATCCGTGTCGTTCAGCTCTCCCGGAACTTTGGCAAGGAAGCGGCCGTTACCGCGGGCCTTGAGAGTGCCCGTGGCGATGCCGTGGTACTGATGGACGCCGATCTCCAGGATCCCCCGGAGTTGATCCCGAGGATGGTTCAGGCATGGCAGCAGGGGGCAGACGTCGTTCTGATGAAACGGCGATCAAGGGCCGGTGAAAGCTGGCTGAAACGCACCACTGCGAGCATTTTCTATCGTCTGATCAACCACATAAGTGACGCATCGATACCGGTGGATACTGGCGACTTCCGACTGATGAGCCGGCGCACCGTAGATGCCCTCAACCGGTTACCCGAACGCAACCGCTACCTGAAAGGCATGTTCGCGTGGGTTGGCATGCCAACGGTCACTCTCGAATTTGACCGCGATCCACGTCTTGCAGGCAAAACCAAGTGGAACTATCTGAAGCTCATGCATCTGGCGATGGAAGGAATTACCTCGTTCTCCACGCGCCCACTGCGGATTGCCCTGATCCTCGGCCTCTTTGCGGCCGGCGCCGGAGGCCTTTTCGGCACCTGGGAAGTTATCCGGGCACTGGTTTTCGGCATATCCACACCGGGTTACGCCTCCATGATTGCCATGATCACGTTCCTCTCAGGGGTTCAGCTGCTATGCGTTGGCCTGTTGGGGGAGTACGTCGGTCGGATCTATATGGAGACCAAACAGCGCCCGGTGTTTATTGTTGCGGAAGACAGCGACGACATTGCCCAGCCGGTTCTCACCCAACTGCGAGTAGCCGGTAATGACCAGAAACATTAACACCCTGCTCTGGCTCCTGTTTGCCGTGCTTGCCGCACGGCTCGGACTGGCGGCGATACTGCCGCTAGCGGACACTACCGAACCGCGCTATGCCGAAATTGCCCGCATAATGGCCCACACCGGAGATTGGATAACCCCATGGTTCGACTACGGAGTGCCGTTCTGGGGCAAGCCACCACTGTCGTTCTGGGCGCAGGCACTGTCGTTCAAATTGCTGGGTGTTTCTGAATTCGCGGGCAGGCTGCCCTCCTGGCTGGCCAATGTCATTATCGTCTACCTGGTCTTCACCCTGCGTCGTTACCTGCATCCCGAACGCGACAGCGAAGCGGCAACGTCGGCCGGCCTCTGGGCCGCCCTGATTTACGCCACCACGGCCCTGGGCTTCCTGACGGCGGGCACGGTGATGACTGATTCGTTCCTTGCCCTCGGCTCAACGCTGGTACTGACCAGTCTTGTGGTTCGTCTTCAGGGCGGCCCCATGGTGTGGGGCTGGCTCTTCTTTATCGGTCTTGCCATCGGCCTGCTCGCCAAGGGCCCGCTGATTCTGGTTCTGACCGGGCTGCCGGTTTTTCTCTGGGTTGCGACGACCCGACGCTGGCTGGTCCTGTGGCAGCAACTGCCCTGGCTACGCGGTTCACTTTTGATGATGGCCATTGCAGCCCCCTGGTACGTTCTCGCCGAGCTCAAGACACCCGGTTTTCTCGATTACTTCATCGTGGGAGAACACATCAAGCGATTCCTTGTCAGTAGCTGGCAGGGTGATCTTTATGGCAACGCACACGAGTTTACCCGGGGCACCATCTGGCTGTACCTGGTTGCCGCCAGTTTCCCCTGGGGTCTGATCGCGATTGTTGCTTTTGGCGTTAGCCGCTGGCACCGTCAACCTGCACCACAACAGTGGCAGCCCGTTGAAAAAGGCGTGGGCGGGCTGGTTCTGGCATCCGCGCTGAGTCCTGCCGTCTTTTTCACCCTCTCCGGCAACATTCTCTGGACCTACGTGCTTCCCGGTTTGCCGTTTCTTGCCGTGCTGGCATCCAGCCTCTGGCCGAGGGAACTTTCCGATCGGATACCGGCCTCCAGCCTGGCTGCAGTGCTGACAATCCCCATGATGGGGATCGCCGCCGCAGGCTGGCTTACCCTGCACCCGGAGCAACTGAAAACCGAGCGGGATCTGGTCGCGCAAATCGAACAACTCCCCGGCATGAGCGCAGACAATCTGTTTTACCTAGGCAAGGCCCCGTTCTCAGCACGCTTCTACAGCCGTGGCGATGCTCATGCCATTGCCCAGGAAGACGTTATCGATCGCATTGAATCGGGCAACCTGCAGGAACCCATGGCTCTGGCTGTAGAGAAGGGCAACACCGCAATGATCAGGCGCCTTGAAGACCTCACCAGACCGATTGAGGAAAACCGTCGCTACCGGCTTTTCCTGTTGAAGCCATCCTCGGGAAATACCGCGACCAGCTTTCAGGAAAAAAGCAAAACCGGCGGTATCGATTACAATGCATCCAACGATCACCCGCTTAGCTGAAAACCAACCGGATTCCTGCTGTATGCGAATATTGCTGATTGAAGATGATCATCTTTTGGCCAACACCATGCTGGGTATGTTGCGTGACGAGCAGAACACCGTTGACTGGCTGGATGACGGCCAGCAGGCGCTCAATGCACTCCTGAACGACAACTTCGATCTGGCTATCCTGGATCTGACGCTGCCCCGCGTGGACGGGCTGGATATCGTGAAAAAGGTACGCAGCCAGGGTATCGAGACGCCGGTCATCATCCTCACCGCCCGCGGCGATCTGGACGAAAAACTTCAGGGCCTCAATGCGGGCGCTGACGACTACCTGACGAAGCCCTTCGCCATGGCGGAACTGAAAGCTCGAATTCGGGCCGTTACGCGGCGCGGAGCCGGTGTCCGGACAGGCGGTCTGCAGGTGGGCAGGCTGATTCTGGACCCCGATTCAGGCCAGCTCAAGCTGGGGACCGAAACGGCGGCTCTTCCGCGCAGCGAGTTCCAGATTCTGCACTACCTGATGCGCCACCCCGACCAGGTGGCAACCCGCCGTCGGCTGGAAGAGCAGCTGTATGGTTGGGAGCAGGGCGCAGAGAGTAATGCCCTTGAGGTGCATGTCCATCATTTGCGCCGGCGCGTTGGCAAACAGACCATTCGCACCGTCCGTGGCGTTGGCTACATGCTGGACAGCAAGGCCGCTGCGGAGGTTTCTCCCGAATGAGCCTGACCCGAAAACTGATCCTTCTGATCACCAGCACGGTGTTCTTCATCACTCTGATTGCTGCCGGCTGGGGCTTCTACGTCAGCGACCATCAACTGGAAGAGCTTTTCGACGCGGAGCTGGCCCAGAGCACCCGCATTGTCCAGGGCCTGGTTGAGCATCTCTCTTCCACACAATCAATGGAGCAGATCAGTCATACCCTGGAGAAGACGCTCCAACTGCCAGACGGCGTGTACCAGGGCGACGAGGAGGAAAATGAAATCCTGCCCGGCGGCGCGGGCCACAATTACGAACGGAAGCTGGCCTTTGAGGTCTGGTCGCCGGACCGGGAGCCGATTCTGGACACCCTGCGCGCCAACGATTCGCAGGGCCTGGAGCGTGGCTTCGGATGGCAGGAAGTAGCCGGATATCAATGGCGAACCTTCACCCTTGAAGATCCGGCGACCGGTTTCTGGATCCGCACGGCCCAGCGTGAAGATGTCCGGGATGAACTCAGCCAGGAAATCGCTCTCGGCAACGTACTGCCTTTCCTGATCGTTTTGCCCGTGCTGGCTCTGGCAGTGCTGGTGTCGATCCAGGTGGGCTTCCAGCCACTGAGAAAGCTCGAGAAGCCCGTACGCAACATGGCCCCGGAAAATATACACCCACTGGACGACCGGCAGGCGCCCAAGGAAGTCGCCGGTCTGGTGCAGGCGGTGAATGGTCTGCTCCGGCGCCTCAACCAGGCCCTGGAACGGGAGAGGCGGTTTTCTGCCGATGCCGCCCACGAACTGAGGACACCGCTTACGGCCCTGCGCCTGAATTTGGAAAAAGTCTACGAGAACGACCCGGAGCAATACGGCGATCTGATCCAGTCCGTGGACCGCATGGTGCACCTGGTTGAGCAGATGCTGCTGCTCAACCGCGTCGACTCTGGTGCCGATTTCACCCCGGAATACCACAACCTGTCTGCCATCGTGGAACAGAGCATTGCCGATGTGGCACCGCTGGCCCTGAAAAAGGACATCGACCCCGTGCTGCAGGACGATGCCGGTCAGGCCCTGGTCTCCTGCCACAGCGCCTTGATCAACACGCTCATGCGCTCCCTGCTGGCGAACGCCATCCAGTACAGCCCCGAACACACAAGCATCGAAACACACCTCACGCCTGCCGGTGAGGGATACCATATAACCGTGTGCGACCAGGGCCCCGGCATCCCAGCCGAGGCACGTGAGCGGGCTTTGAGCCGTTTTGTCCGGCTGGACCAGCGACTCGGTGGTGGCGCGGGTCTCGGGCTGGCCATCGCCAGGCGCATCGCTGAACTTCATGGTGGCCAGCTCACCCTGGGCGACCGGCCGGATGGCAACTCGGGCCTGTGCGTCAGCATCTGGCTCCCGGCCCGTGCCACCTCTCGTCTCAAGAAGGTTTAAGATTGTTTTAAGGTTTGAGGAGGATACTCCGGCCCAATTGAACAGGGCCGACAGACGGCCCGGTTGATATTCCGTTTTCGAGGATGTCTTTACATGGGTCAGGAAAGAACTCTTTCGCTGGTTATACCGGCCAAGGATGAAGAAGCCAACATCGCTACCCTGCTGACCGAGGCCTATGGGGTAATGCGTGACTATCACGGCTTTGAGGTGGTGCTGGTGGATGATGGCAGCACAGACAGCACGCTGGACACAGCCGTTCGGACAGCCCGGGCCCTCGGCGGCCGGTTGTTGACCATTCGCCACGAGCGCAGCATCGGCCAGAGCGGTGCCCTGGCATCGGGTATCCGACAGGCCCGGAGCAGGTTGATTGTTACCATGGATGGCGATGGCCAGAACGATCCGGCCGACATTCCCGCCATGCTGCAGAAAGCCAACACCATGCGGAACCCGGACTTCTGTATTGCCGGCTATCGCAAGAATCGCAAGGACACTGCGTGGAAGCGCTTCCAGTCCCGCCTGGCCAATCGCGTGCGGGATGCACTGCTTCATGATGGCGTGCCCGATACCGGTTGCGGCCTGAAGCTGTTTCCCCGGGAAACCTTCCTCAAACTCCCCTGGTTCGATCACGGACACCGATTCATCCCGGCGCTGGTACGCGGGATCGGCGGTGACATTGCCATCGTGGAGGTAAACCACCGCCCACGCACCGCCGGGATTTCCAAATACAACGCCTGGAACCGGACCTGGGCCGGCATCCTGGACCTGCTCGGTGTACTCTGGTTGCTGCACCGCACCCGGGTTCCTGTTATCAGCAGTGCCGGTCAGGCCGATCCACAGGGATCGGTGGCGGAGCGCTCCTGACATGATCAACGGTTCCCGCTGGCTGGCCTTCGCCGCCCTGGTGCTGGTTGGCTATCTGACCATCCACAACGGCTGGCTCGACTTCATTGCCGACCAGAATGAAGTGGCGAACTATCTCCACAGCCATGGTGTCGGCGGATTGGTGGTGATTACCCTCGCCGGCGCATTGTTTACCGGCCTCGGCGCTCCACGCCAGTTGCTCGCCTTCGTGCTGGGTTTTGCGCTGGGCGGGTTCAACGGGACACTGCTGTCGACCCTGGCCGCCGCCATCGGGGCCACCGGCTGTTTCCTGACCGCCCGCTGGCTGCTGCGAACGCCATTGAGCCGGCGGTTCAGCCATCGCATGCAGCAGTTTGATCGCCTGTTCCGGGAGCAGACGCTGTTGAAGGTTCTCATGGTGCGTTTGCTGCCGGTGGGCAGTAACCTGGTGACCAACCTTGTCGCAGGCTGCTCCGGGATCCGTTTCTCACCGTTCCTGTTCGGCAGCACCCTTGGCTACCTGCCCCAGATGCTGGTGTTTGCCCTGGCCGGTGCCGGTATCGGCAATGCTAATGCCTATCAGCTTGCCGTGAGCATCGGCTTTTTCATTCTCGCCTCGCTGATTGGTGCTTTTCTCTATCACAACCAGAGGGCCAGGACGCTGGCCGATTCCGTTTCCGACTCTCTCTGAGACCGAACCATGCCTGCATCACCCTTCGTCCGCCACCTGCCGGACACCGTGTTTAACCTTTCCCGCAATCAACTCCTGCTGTTACTGCTGGCCTTTGCCGCAGTCGTGATTTTTACCGGGATCGGACTACGTTCCCCCTGGCCTGCCGACGAACCGAGGTTCGCGGAAGTGGCCCGCGAAATGGTCGCCTCCGGGCAATGGCTGATCCCCATGCGGGGTGGTGAGTTCTACCCGGACAAGCCACCGGTGTTCATGTGGAGTATTGCCTTCTTTTACTGGCTGACCGGCAACCTGAAGATTGCATTCCTGCTGCCCAATGCGCTGTGTAGCCTGCTGACACTGGGACTGGTCTTTGATCTGGGCACCCGCCTGTGGAACCAGCGAACCGGTGCCATCGCGGTGATGTTGCTGATGCTCGCGCCACAGTTCGTGATCCAGGCCCAGAAAGCCCAGATCGATGCCATGGTTGCCTGCTGGATTGCCGTCGCCTGCTACGGTCTGATCCGACACTTTTTCACCGGGCCCGCCTGGGGCTGGTACTTTGTCGGCTGGGCGTTTATGGGGCTTGGAATCATCACCAAAGGGGTCGGATTTCTGCCGGCCCTGATGCTCATTCCCATTTTGGTCATGAAGCTTCGCGATCGCGCACTGTTCAGGGGTACACTAACCTGGCGCTGCGCACTGGGCCCGCTGGCCATGCTGGCAGTGGTTGCCGCCTGGCTGATTCCCATGGTGCTTTACGTTAACAATCTCGGCACCGAAGAGGCCCTGGCTTATCGGAACAATATCCTGTTCAAGCAGACCGGCGAGCGCTATGCCGACTCATGGGGCCATATCCAGCCCTGGTACTATTACCTCACCAGCGTCATCCCCTCGCTCTGGTTTCCTCTTCCGCTGTTGCTCCTGGCCTTGATCCGGCCCTTGTCTGAAACCGCCCGGTACCGGCCGATTATTCCTGTACTTCTGGGCTGGATTGCCCTGGTCATCGTGTTTTTCAGCCTCAGCCCCGGCAAGCGCGGTGTTTACCTGTTGCCAGCATTGCCCATGCTGGCCCTGATTCTCGCCCCGCTGCTCAGCAGCCAGAAACCGGCGGGGTGGTTTCCGCCGCTCCTGACAGGTGTGCAGTTCCTGCTCGGTATCGCGTTGATGGCGGTTGGCGTCCTGGCCTGGAACGACCACCCCAGGCTGGTTGAAAAAGTGGCCGACTACAGCACCGACCCGGCCAAACTGCACGAGGCGGGGACGTTCGTCTTCGTCATAGGACTGGCCTGGCTGATCACCCTGTTCGGGTTCTGGCGCTCCCGTGCGTTGGGGCGTCTGTTCCTGGCCATGATGATCACCTGGCTGCTGCTGGGCACCTGGGGCTATCGAATTCTTGAGCCGCTTCGAACTCCTCGCAACGTTCTGGCCGCCGCAGAACAGCATATCCCGCCCGGCGGGCAGCTCGGCATGATCGACTTCCGGGAACAGTTCCTGCTGTTTTCCAAACGCGACTTTACCCATTTCAGCTTCTTTACCGGTCGGGAACAGGAAAATCGCAATGCCTGGTTGTGGATGAGCGAAACCGAGGACAGCTATCTCCTCGTCGCCGATCAGATTGAGTTACCCTGCTTCACCAAAGAGGGTGCCATTCCCGTGGGCACGGCCCACCGGGACAGCTACCTATTATTGACTGATGAACAAATGAACCCCAGCTGCGCACCACCAGACAAGGTCAAACGGTTTACCACGCCTGAGCCCGGCAGTTGGCAGGATTGAGCTGGCGAGGGATTAAGAGAAGAAGAAACGATGAAAAAGCATGAAATTAAAGCCCGTCGGGAAGAAAACCGTGTTGATTCCGTGAAAATCGTACGATCCCCCTCGAATGCGCACGAATGGGTCATACTTTTTAAGGATATTGAAGGAAAGACCTTTTTCCTGATATCCGACGACGATCATGTTTGCAGCTACGCAAACCTGGATGCGACCGTCGAGGCACTCGACGCTCTGGGATTTGCCCGTGCCGAAGTGCTGTTCTGACAGGCCCTACCTGGTTTTGGGCAAAGTCACAGAAACCTGCAGGCCCTGACCTCCCGGGCCAGCATCCAGCCGGATATCGCCACCCATCCCCCGAATCAGGGTACGGGCAATAGCCAGGCCCAGGCCTGCGCCACCGGTTTCGCGGCTGCGTGAGTGTTCCAGCCGATAGAAGGGTTCAAAAACCCGTTCCCGGTCCGCCTCCAGAATACCCGGCCCCTGATCAACAATCGTGACAACCGCTTCTGTGTCTGTGGTTGCCAGTGTTACTTCCGCCTGCTCGCCATAATTAACCGCGTTCTCAATCAAATTACGCAGGGCACGTTTGACGGCTTCGGGCTGCCCCTGGAGTACACATCTCGGGCTGTCATCGCAGTGCACCGCCAAGCCCATTTCCTGGAGATCACCACACAGGCTGTCCAGCAGGGTCGCCAGATCATAGCGACGGTGCTGTTCGGTGGTGGTGCCCCGGATGAAATCGAGGGTGGCTTCGGCAAGATGCTGCATTTCCCTGAGGGAATCGAGAAGACGGTCCCTGTCCTCACCTTCCGGCAGCATTTCCACCCGCAGCCGCATGGAGGTAATGGGTGTCCTGAGGTCGTGAGCGAGAGCCGCCAGCAGCCTTGCCCGGTCTTCCTGGGCGCGGCCAACCTGATCCTGCATCTGGTTGAAGGCGCGGGTAACCTCACGAACATCCTCCGGTCCCTTTTCAGGAATCCGGACTTTCTCCCCCCGCCCGAACGCGTGGGCCGCCTGGCTCAACTCGTTTATTGGCCGCAGGATTCGACGAACCGCCAGCAACAAGGTCAGCGTGAGCAGCACTGCGGTAATGCCAACGCTGGTGAGCGTCGCCTTTAACCACAGCCAGGAGGGCGCCGGTGGCAGTGCCCGGGCATTGAACCACTGGCCGGAAGACAACGCCAGGGAAACACCCAGCACCGGCGGGCATTCCTGCCGTTCATCGTGATGGTCGTCATCATCACGGTGTTCTTCATACTCGTGGTGTTCATCATCCTCATCGTCATGCCGCTCACGGTCCCGATGATCATCGCGATCCCGCAGGCAGTCGTCTCCATCAGCCTCCATGGCCGTTCGAACCTGCGCCACGGGCAGACCCAGCTCCTCGGCCAGCCGGCGCCTCATGTCGGAGGACTGATCCTCGGTCAGATAGGGCGCGGGATCAATGGAAAGCCGCAGGGTCGGGCTGGAGAGTGCCCGGAGGATGCGCTCCTGCCGTTCCGGATCGGTAGTATCGGCCAGGGTATAGCCATCGGCCACCCGCTGGAGGACGTGTTCCAGACTGGCACTGCGCAACGCTCCCTGGCGCTCACCCGCCAGAATAACGATGGTGATAACCTGGGCCACCAGCAGCACCAGAATCAATAACAGCGCCAGCTGCCCACCGGCGCGCCGTGGCCACAGTCTCATTGTTCAGCCCCTTCGACCGCAGCAATCCACTGGTAGCCACCGCCCCAGATTGTCTTGATCAGCCTGGGGCTGCGGGCATCCGGGTCGATCTTTCGGCGCAGGCGGCTGACATGATTATCAATGCTTCGATCAAAGGCATCCGCCTCTCTGCCGAGGGTCAGGTCCATCAGCTGATCACGGGACAACACGCGGCCGGCGTGCTCAAGGAAGGCGAGCAGAAGCTTGTACTCGGCGGTACTCAACGACACCTCGACACCTTCCGGATCGATGAGTTGATGGCGGTCGACGTCCAGCGTCCAGCCCTCGAACGTCAGGGACTGCCCGGCCATGGGGCTGCGTTGCGGTGGCAGCGCTGTGGTACGGCGCAGAACTGCTTTTATGCGGGCCAACAACTCCCGGGGGTTAAAGGGTTTGGTGAGGTAATCGTCGGCGCCCATTTCGAGGCCGACAATGCGATCGGTTTCCTCGCTCATGGCTGTAAGCAGAATAACAGGCAACTCGGTGTGCTCACGAAGGTAACGGCAGAGCGTGAGGCCATCGTCCCCGGGCATCATGATGTCCAGCACAACCAGGTCGATGGAGTGCTGTCGCAACTGGCGCTTCAAGGCATCGCCGCCATCCGCCAGCAGCACGCGCAGGCCATGCTCCTGCAAATAGCGGCCGACCAGATCTCGAATGTCCCGGTGGTCATCGACCACCAGGATTGTGGGAGAGTCGCTCACTCGTTACTCCGTTGAATTACCGTCTGCCCTGATTATAGGGGAGTCGACTTCCCGCTTGGGCGCGATCTTGTCAAAAACCGTCGCAAATCCCTGCCTTGCGACAAGTTGCGACAAAGTCGGTGGGTCACCGAGACAATTCTGCGACGTTTCCTTGATGGAATAACTCCCGACCAACAATGACATTCCGTCATGGGTTTAACCAACCAAGGAGTTCGACCATGAAGAAAACGACCACCATTGCTGCTCTCTCCATCGCCGCGATACTCGGCGCCACGCCACTGCTTGCGTCTGCCGATGACGACTACGGGCGAGGTGACTGTGACGATCGTTACGAGAATCGCCACCACGGCAAATCCATGGGTTCCGATCTGAAGCAATACAGCACCGACGAAATGCGCATCATGGCTTACGGCCAGGCGCTAAGACGCTTCGGCCCGGGCGTGGATGTGTCCGTTGAGGAAACGTCGGATGGCACATACCGGGTCCAACTGCGAGATGCCGAGCAGAATCTGATCCGGGAGCAGGAGTTCAACCAGTACGGTGCCCCGGTTCGCGGCGGACACCGGAGCTGACTACCAACAGCCAGCGCGGGGCCCGAGAGGTGCCCCGCCAGCCTTTGATCAAGGAGAATCGCGATGACACTGATGGACGCTGACAACCGCTATGGTGCCGTTTCCCGGGCTGTGCACTGGATAATGGCGGTTTTGTTGCTGGTAATGCTTGCCAGCGAAGTCTGGTTTGAAGCCCTGGAGCACACACTCTCTGATGCGTCGCTTATGGCCTGGCACCAGACCCTGGGCCTGACCATTTTCGGGCTGGTTATCTTTCGCGGTCTCTGGCGCTGGCTTAACCGCGCACGTATAACACCACCGGCTCAATGGGCGACCATGGCCAAGCTCGGGCACATTGCGCTCTATGCCCTGATGATCCTGATGCCGCTGTCAGGGCTCGCATCCTCCCTCGGTGAAGGCGATCCTGTTACCTTTTTCGGCTGGACAGTCTTTGGCTACGGCCCGGAAATCGAGTGGCTGGAAGACAGCGGGGAAGAGGTTCATGAAGTGCTGGCCAACGTGTTGTGGCTCATGATTGGCGTACACGTAGCAGCTGCCCTGGCGCATCAGTACCTGCTGGGAGACCGGATCATGAAGCGCATGGCCTGACGGCCAAGATACAGGAAAACCCTCGGGCTCAAGCCACCGGCAGCGAATCGTCGCTGCCCCAGTCCGCCCAGGAACCATCGTAAAGAGAGAGCTGGTCATACCCGGCCAGCTCGGCCGCCAGCAGAATGATGCAGGCGGTGATGCCGGAACCGCAGGAAAACACCAGTTGATGCCCGTCTCCGGGCTGAAGGTTCGTACCGAGATGCCTGAACTTTGCCTCCAGCTCACTGACCGGCTTAAACCGGTAACCATCCAGCACCTCGGTAAACGGAAGACTGAGTGAGTTCGGAATATGGCCGCCGCGCACTCCCGGGCGGGGTTCCGGGGCCTGAGCCAGGAACCGCGCCCGGGATCTCGCATCAATCACCGAAACTCGCTCGTCGTCCAGATGCTGTAGCACGAAGGCGGAATCCCGAACCCGTCCGCGGTCCAGACGGCCCGCCACGTTCCCGGCGGAAGCCGCACTATTAATCGGGGCCGACACCGTCTCACGCCCCTCTGCCAACCACTGTGGCAGGCCACCATCGAGCACGAAAACCTGTTCGAGGCCCATCGACCGCAGAATCCACCAGGCCCGGGGAGCGGAATAGATTCCCTGGTTGTCGTAAAGCACCACCAGTCTTTCAGGCGTTATGCCCAGCCTGCGAACTTCCTGAGTGAACTGTTCCTCGGTAGGAAACGCATGGAGCTGGGACGATTCCGTATTGCAGAGCGTTCCCTCCAGATCAATCTGGAAGCTCCCCGGTATCCACACCGGGTGATCATAAACGATCGGCTCCTTGCCAATAACCGTGGCCATACTCGCGTCGATAAGAACCAACCGTTCGTTATCGAGGTTTTCCTGCAACCAGTCGGTGGTTACGAGTGGGGACGCCATGGTGTGCTCCTGTTCCTACCAGAAATAAACGGCCGACTTCTCAGGCCGACAAATCGCCAGACCTTCCCGGCTGCCGTCAGGACGTTGCGGCAATCACCGAGATTTCCACCAGCAACTCCGGCGACGCCATCTGAGCCTGAACGCAGGCCCGGGCCGGCGCCGTACCTTCAGGCACTCAGTTGTCCCACACCTCGTTCAGGGCTTTGAAATCGGCCATGTCTGCCAGGTAAATGGTTGCCGAAAGGATTCGATCGCGGCTGGAGCCGGCGGTCTCGAGCAGCTCGTCCACTTTCTCCAGCATCCCGGTTACCTGGGTATGAATATCGGCGTTACGGTCCTTGGCAACCTGACCGCAAAGGTAAGCAGTGCCGTTGTGTTTTACGATCTTGCTCATTCGGCTGTTGGTGGAAATACGTTCAATGGTCATGGTGATGGCCTTGTTGGGGATTTGAGTGACTATATAACCAATAACGGGCTCGAGGATAAAGCCTCACACTTCAGCCCGGCACAAACACCGGAAAACCATCCAGTTCGGCAGATAGCAAACGCTGGCCAAACAGGCTTTCGAGTGCAGAAGTCACCAGCATGTCGCGGGCCGGTCCCCAGCAGGCCTGACCGTCGGGGTACAGAAGGAGGATCTGGTCGCACCATCGCGCAGCCAGGTTGAGGTCGTGGAGGCACATGAACACGCCCCGGTCGCACGCTGCCTGCTGGCGCAGCAGCTTCATAACGGCGGTCTGGTGCTGTAAATCCAGGTGATTGGTGGGTTCGTCCAGGAGCCAGATTTCGGGGCTTTGGGTCATGAGGGTAGCAATGGCTACCCGCTGGCGTTCACCGCCGGAGAGGGTGTTTACCAGGCGATCTTTCAGGTGGATCACGTCCAGCTCTATCAGAGCCCTTTCAGCAATCGCGAGGTCATCACCACTCTCCATCTGCCAAGGCGATAACCAGGGGTGGCGGCCGATCAGGGCGGTTTCCAGTGCCGTTGCCGGGAATCCATCCTGCCGGTCCTGAAATACCAGGCCCATGCGTTGCGATACGGTCTTGCGGCGGATGCCGTCCAACGGCGTTCCATCAAGCAGCAGCTTTCCGCTTCTGGGCTCCCGCAATCCTGCGAGAGTATGGAGCAAGGTGGTTTTACCCACACCGTTAGGGCCCAGCACGCCCCAGACCTGTCCCGGTTCGATGGCCAGATTCAGGGGAACGCCTGAGCTGCGGCCCGGAATGTCGATAATCAGCGCTTCGGTTGCCAGGCGTGTCATCATCGGCTCCTATACAGCAGGTACAGGAAGGTCGGGACGCCGATCAGCGCGGTGATCACCCCAACCGGCAACTGCTCCGGCGCAATCACCACCCGCGCCAGGGTATCCGCCAGCACCAGCAGCGTACCGCCCGCCAGTGCGCAGGCCGGCAGAATCAGGCGCTGGTCGTTGCCCAGCACCAGCCGCAACATGTGCGGTACCACCAGGCCAACGAAACCAACCGAACCGGCCATGGTGACGGCGGCTGCGGTCAGCAGGCTGGCCATCAGGTAGATCGACCATTCCAGTGGCCGCACCGAAACGCCCAGCGCCGCCGCCTGCAGGGAGCCCCGTGCCAGCACGTTCAGGGCCCGGCCGAGCGGAAACACCATCAGGCATACGAGCACAAGAATGATCAGTCCCGGCCACGGAGTGGCGGCGTGGGAAAGATCGCCCATCAACCAATACAGCATGCCCGGCAATCGGCTGGCCGGGGTCATCGAGAGGATCAGGGTAATCATGGCGCCCCAGCCGGCGGCGACCACCACACCGGTAAGCAACAGCCGCGATGGGGTCCAGCTGCCACTGCCGTGAGCCAGACCAAACACCAGCAGGGTGGCCAGCATGGCACCTGCAAACGCGGAGCCGGATATCAGAAAACCGGCAGCGCCGGCCAGCATGGCCAATAACGCACCCACTGCCGCGCCACCAGAAAGCCCCAACACATAAGGATCGGCCAGGGGATTTCGCAACAATACCTGCATCAGTGCCCCGGCCACGGCCAGCAATCCGCCAGTTGCGAACGCGCTCAGGGTGCGAGGCAGGCGCAGCTCCAGAATCAGCGTTTGCTGCAACTCGGTGCCACTGCCGGTGATCACCCTCAGAGTGTCACCAAAACCGATGGACGTACTGCCAATGCTGACGGAGAGCAGTGCCGCCAGAAAGCCCGCCAGCAGCAGAATGAGGAGAGGTTTGTAAGGGCTAGAGATAGGCACGGGCCTGCTCCAGGGTCTGGCACAGGTGCCTGGCGCCGTCTGCCATACGTAGCGTGGGGCGCGCCAGAAGGTCCGGCGGTTCGAGGAAGAGGTTGCCGGCGGCTACCGCTGCCAGGCCCGGAAACTCGCGCCAGGCTTCCAGCCACTGCCTGTCGTCCGACGACCCGGCGGTAATAATGACTTCAGGGTTGGCTTCGAGAACCGCCTCCCGGCTGATCCGGGGCACCAGCCGTGGCAGCCCGCCAAACACATTCACTCCGCCGCACAGGGTTATGGCCTTGCTGATCAGCTCGTCCCGGTTCACGGTCATCAGTGGCTGGTCCCATATCTGGTAGAACACCTTAACCGGTCTGGCATCGGCATACTGAGCTTTAAGTTTGACTATTTCTGCACGAAACGCTTCGGCCCGCTCATTGCCGAGATCCGGTGAACCCGTCAGCAACGCCAGATCCGATACCGCCGCGGCAATGTCGTCAAACGTTCGCGGGGCTAGCCAGAATACGGAAATACCAAGGTCAGACAGCCGTTCCAATTGGCTGCGGGAATTGCCATCCACCCAGGCCACCACCAGGTCCGGTGCCAGCGAAACAATGGCTTCCAGGTCCAGGCGATTGCTGTCGCCCACCTGCGGTAAGTTCTCCGCCTCTGGCGGGTAGTCGCTCCAGGCACTCACCGCAACGACCTTTTCGTCGGCACCGGCGGAGAACAACAGCTCAGTGGCACCCGGTGACAAAGAAACAATACGCTGCGCTGGCTCGGCCAGGCATACCTTCTGGTTCAGTGCATCGCGTACGCAGGGTCCCTGGGCCTGCGCCAACGAGGGCGCAAGCAGAGACAGTACACACAGTGCAGCGAGCCATAGGTGCCTCATAGAGGGCGGGAGCCTCTCAGATCAATGAATTTACTGTTGGAAATCATAGCGCACCGAGGCCATGAAGGTTCGTCCGGCGGCCAGATAATCAAAGGGCGCGAAGGTCGCACTGTCATATCCGATGCTGGTGGCATACCGACGATCCAGCATGTTATCGACCTTGAATGAGGCCGACCAGCCAGGCTGGAAATTCCAGGCCGCTCTCAGGTCTACCGTGCCATAGCCCGGCAGCAGACTGGTATTTGCCGCATCGTTATAGCGGTCACTCTCGGCAATAAAGCTGGCGCCCACCGACCACTGGGAGAACAGGCGATCAATATCCAGACGCACGTTTTTTTCCGCGCGGCGTGGTAAACGGGCGCCGGTATCGCGATTCTCGGTATCCGCGTAGGTTACTGCTGCCGCCAGATTCCAGTCAGCCGTCTCGATACCGGAAGAAACCTCAACGCCACGGATTCTGGCCGTCTCGACGTTTTCCATGGTGCCCTCAAAGGTCACCGGGTCCGACACGTAGGTAATCAGGTCTTTCACGTCGTTCTGATAAAGCGCAATGTCCCAGTACCACCGGTCATATCGCCCGGAGAAACCGGCTTCGACCATCTGCCCCTCTTCCGCATCGAGGTCAGGATTACCGGTGTAGAACGGCACCGTCAGGTAAAGGTCATTAAAGGTGGGTGCCCGGAACGATGTCGCATAGCTGAGGCGAAAGCGATGGGCGCGGTCCAGCTGGTGACCGAAGGCCACACCGCCAGTCTCCTCTTTGCCATAGGCCTCGTTGTCATCCAGACGCAGACTGAGCATCAGATCGGTGGCATCAAAGTTCAAACGGCCCTGACCGAAAACCGCGCTGTTGGTCCGGCTGTCTTCTGTGAAATTGCTGGTGCCATCCACTTCGTCAAGCATGACCTCCGTACCCAGAACCAGCTCATGAACACCGGCCGTCAGGGTGTTTTCCCAGCGCGCGGAGCGAGACAGGGTGTCGAACGTGCTGGGATTGGCTCCGAAGGTATCCTGTTCGTCGCGAGCTTCCGAGAACTGGATACGTGTACGCCAGTAGTCACTGGCAACCGCTTCCAGATGCAGCCCCATGGCACGAATCAGGAAATCGGTATCACCGCCTTCAAACTCGGTATTACCTTCAGACTGGAAAACCGTCAGTCCTGCGCCGCCGCCCTGGTCAAAACTGTGGCTCAGTTTGGCCAGGCCACCAGCGTTCCGGAATCCTTTGTCCTCGCCGCCAGCACGCAGGTTCGTGCCATCGGTATCCGAATAAACGCCACCGGCCAGGAACGACGAACGGCCTTCCCGGCCAGCCAGCCCGGCCGTTGCCTCACGGGTTTCATGGGAACCGCCTTTCAGCTCGCCCCAACCCTGGCGCCCGGCCCCCGGTTCCAGGGTGAACGCCTGGATGACACCACCCACCGCATCGGCACCGTAGAGGGAACTCTTCGCACCTCGCACCAGCTCAACCCGTTCCATCAATTCGGGAGGCAAAAACTGCCAGGGTGGGATACCCGCAGAGGCCGAGCGCAGGCGGATACCATCGAGAAGCAGCACGGTACCTGAGCTGCCAGCGCCACGCAGGAATACGCTGGTAGTCTTGCCGTAACTGCCGTCCGACACCACGTTGATCCCCGGCTGGGCGCGCAGCAGGTCGCGGAATTCCGCGGGCTGTTGCCGATCAATATCCTCCTTCTCGATGACCGTAACCGAAGACAGGCTCTCCCCAACGGTCTTCGGCCCCAGTGTCGCGGTAACCACGATGGGATCCAGGGCATCGGATTCAGGGGCAGACTGGGCCGAAACGGCCAGAGGCAGGGCGGCCATGGCAACGCCGGCCAGTAAAACAGGGCTTTGAATTCTGAACATGAAACTTGCTCCGCACTCCGCGCGCACCCGCACGGGAATCTGGGTTTTGTTGCGGAACAGGGAATGGGGGCAGGCGGTAGACTGGTGTCAGGAATGCGGAACCGGCATATCACCCACCCAGGTTGCCCACCGCAACATCGGGTGTTTTTCCAGGCCGGTCTCCGGGCTGGCAGGCGGAACTCTGGGTTCCCGGGCAATCACCTTCCCATGTCTTGGCGACACAGTGGCGCACAGATTGCCGTTGTCCTGCTTACCGTTGCGGGGGCAGCATCGGACTTGCACTGGCGTGACCAGGCTCACCGATTTCCCGTTTCACCCGTCGCGCTTTGCGACGGGCACCTGAAAAAAGTGTGGCAAGGCTAGCAACACCGGGGTAAGCGGTCAATGAAATCCATCAAAGGTCGACATGGTCGCAGGCCTCTGCCACTGCTATATTCCATGACTGACAATCATTTTTTCTTCGCCAAAACAGGGAGTTTTATGCAGGCCGAGCTGGTCGACATCCGCAATCACATGGCTCAATACTCGCCGTTTGACGAGATGACCGAGGAGCTGCTCGACAGGGTGGTGGGCGGTATTGAGGTAGTCTACTTCAAGGCCGGCAGCCAGATCCTGGAATTCGGCGAGCCCAGCAACTGGCTGTATTACGTGCGCAGTGGCGCGGTAGAAATCTATCGGCGTTCGGGTGAACTGTATAACCGCATCAGCGAAGGCGAAATATTCGGCCAGTTTGGCCTCCTGATGAACCGGAAAGTGCGATTTCCGGCAAAAGCCCTTGAAGACACACTGGTCTACAAGATTCCGGGAGAAATCTTCCAGTACCTGTGGGAAAGTGACGACAACTTCGCCGATTTCGTCGAGATTGAAGACCGAAGCCGCCTGCGCTCTGCCGTTTCCCGCCGGGAAAAATCCAACGAGCTGATGACTTCCAAGGTCACGCGGCTGATATCCCGGGAACCGGTTACGGCACCACGCACTGTCCGGCTTCAGGAAGCCGCCCGGATCATGACTGAAAACGGTGTGTCCGCGTTGCTATTGATGGATGAGGAAGGTGAAAAGCCTCGGCTCAAGGGCATCATCACCGACCGCGACCTGCGTACCCGGGCACTCAGCGAAGCACTGGCCTCGGAAACCCCCATCAGCGAGATCATGTCGGAAGACCTTATCACCATTCGCTCGAATCTGTTCATATTCGAAGCCATGCTTACCATGCTGCACAACAACGTGCACCATCTTCCGGTGATGGACGGAGAGGAGGTTCGTGGTGTCATTGCGCTGTCTGACATCGTGAAATACGAGAGCCAGAGTAGCCTGTACCTGGTCAGCAATATCTATCACCAGCAGGATGTAAAAGGCCTCAAGAAAATCAGTCTGGATGTGCGCGACAGCTTCGTGCGTATGGTGAACGAGGATGCCAACTCCCACATGATCGGCAGCGCCATGGCCGGCATCGGGCGCAGCTTTACCCAGCGCCTGCTGGAACTGGGCGAAGAAAAGTTTGGACCACCGCCGGTGCCCTACTGTTTCATGGCACTTGGCTCCATGGCCCGGGACGAGCAGCTGGTGGTCACGGACCAGGATAACGCCATGATCCTGGACGACAGCTTTGTGCCGGAAGAACACGACGAATACTTCCTGGCGCTGGCGAAATTTGTCAGCGATGGCCTTGCGGAGTGCGGCTATACCTACTGCACCGGCGACATCATGGCCACCAACCAGAAATGGCGGCAGCCACTGCGCGTCTGGAAGGACTACTTCACCGACTGGATTGATAATCCGAAAGCCGAGGCTCTGTTAAACAGCAATATTTTCTTTGATCTGGATGGCATCTACGGCGAGACCGACTTTGCCGAACAGCTCAAGACACTGGTGGCGGACAAAGCCAGCAACAGCCAGCGGTTCCTGGCAATGCTGGCGCGCAACGCCCTGAACCGCACGCCGCCGATCGGCTTTTTCCGGACTTTCGTGCTGGAAGAGGATGGCAAGCACCAGAAGACCTTCAACCTGAAACGTCGCGGAACAGCGCCCCTGTCGGATCTGATCCGGGTTCATGCCCTGGCCTGCGGCTCCCGTGCACAGAACTCGTTCGAACGACTGAAAGCCATTGGCAACACCAAGCTCCTGCTGGACGACGATCTGGGCAACCTGAGGGATGCGCTTGAGTTTATCTCCATCGTTCGTATCCGACACCAGGCCCTGGCAATCGAGGCTGACCGGCAGCCGGACAACAACGTACGGCCCGAAGACCTTTCACCGTTTGAGCGCAGCCATCTCAAGGATGCGTTCCAGGTAGTCAGCGGTGCCCAGAAGTTCCTGAAATTCCGGTATCACGCCGGGGTGGCCCGTAATGTCTAGTGAGGAGCAGGCCGAGAATTCTGTTACACGCCTGCCATGGCCCGAGCAATTCAAGGCCCTGGCGGAGCAGAGCAAGTCCCCGATTCTTAAAGCCTATTACGAGAGTGGGTGTGTGTCGCCGGAGACGCCCTTATCCGAGGTGCCCTTTGTCGCGCTCGATTTCGAGACCACCGGGTTGGACGCCAATCAACATTCGATTGTCAGTATCGGTCTGGTGCCGTTTACGCTCGACGGCATCCAGCTGGGCAAAGCCCGCCACTGGATCGTGCGGCCCAAGCTCCCGCTACACCAGACCTCGATTACTATCCACGGCATTACCCACAGTGATATCGACCAGGCCCCGGATTTGAACGATATCCTGAAGGATCTGTTTGCCAGCCTGAATGGGCGTATCCCCGTGGTTCACTACCGCAACATCGAGAGATCGTTCTTCGACGTTGCCCTGCAATGGCGCTTGGGGGAAGGAATCCGGTTTCCGTTGATCGATACCATGGCCATTGAGGCTCACCTGCACCCGGACCGAAACCCGTCACGCTGGCAACAACTGCTGGGGAAGAAGCCCGTGTCGATTCGCTTGGCTGATAGCCGGCTGCGTTATGGGCTGCCTCACTATGCCGCCCACAACGCCCTGATTGATGCGGTTGCCACGGCTGAACTCCTGCAGGCCCAGGTGTTGCACCATTTCAGCCGGGACACCCGGGTGGCGGATTTGTGGTTGTGAGTCAGGCGTCGCTCTCTGGTCTGACGTCATCAACCCATTTGCCATAACCGGCCTCTTCCATCTTCTCCAGCGGGATAAAGTCCATAGACGCGGAGTTCATGCAGTAGCGTAGTCCGGTTGGCGCAGGGCCATCGTTGAAGACATGGCCAAGGTGGGAATCCGCGTGGCTGCTGCGGATTTCCGTACGGGTCATGAAGAACGAGTTGTCCTCACGTTCCACCACCGCGTCTGGTGTGATCGGCCGGGTAAAGCTGGGCCAGCCGGTACCGGATTTGTACTTGTCCCGTGAAGAAAACAGCGGCTCGCCGGAGACAATATCCACGTAGAGTCCTGGCTTCTTGTTGTCCCAGTATTTGTTGTTAAACGCCGGCTCGGTGCCGTCTTCCTGGGTCACCTCGTACTGCATATCCGTCAGGCGCTGCTTCAGGACATCCTGAGCCGGCTTTTCAAAGCTTGCCGGATCGAAGCCAACGCCCATCTGGCCGGGCTCTGTGCTGGCGCTTTCATCGCCCACCAGATCGTCACTGGCGTCCACTGTGGCATTCTCCTGGAACCGGGTGTAATCGAGCTCGTAATCTTCGCCATACACCTTCTCGATAAACTGATAGCGTCCAGAGTTGAAGGTGTAGAAGTTGTAGCGCACCGGGTTTTTGTCGTAATAATCCTGGTGGTATTCCTCCGCCGGGTAAAATTTCTCAAACGGCACGATTTCGATCACCACGGGTTTCTCGTAAACTCCGGATGCCTCCAATTCTGCAACGGCCGCCTCGGCCAGGCGCTTCTGCTCAGCGTTATGGTAGAAAATAGCAGGACGATACTGCTGGCCGCGGTCCACAAACTGACCCTGATTATCGGTCGGGTCCATCATCCGCCAGAGCGCCTGCAACAAGCCCTCGTATGTCATTTCGTTGGGGTCGTAATAGACCTGTACCGCTTCGGTATGGCCAGTCTGCCCCGAGGCAACCTGCTTGTAGGAGGGGCTTGCCTCTTTCCCACCAGAATAGCCCGAGACTACTTCCACCACGCCCGGCACCCGCTTTTCGTACCCGGCCTCAACACACCAGAAACAACCGCCAGCAAAGGTCGCCACGGCCAGACCCGGTTGATCCGGTGCGTATTTGCTCATCTGCGACTCCGACTTTTCGGCAACCGCGTAGGTGGTGAACAGACCAACTGCAGAGACAAATGCCACTGCGGAAAACAGACCCATGATCTTGCGTTTCATCAGATATCTCCTTCACGTGATTCCATACCTACAGCGTAGGGCGGTGGATTCACGAAAACGTTCACCAGGTATTACGAATTCATAACGCTGTGGATTTTTCGCCGCCCGCGACCGAGCTGTCGCGGGCCAGGGGCAGCCAGACACTGAAAACGGCGCCATCGGCATTGCGTACCGAGAGTTTTCCCTGCTGCAGCGTCACCATTCGCTGGGCAATCGCGAGCCCCAGACCGGCATGGCCCGTCCTGGACGCACCTGCGGCCTGATAAAAGGGTTCGAAGACGTGCTCCAGGTCCTCATCATCGATACCGGGGCCAGCGTCGGCGACGGTAATTTGCGCACCCCCGGCCTGTTCGACAACGCCCAGTGTGATCTCCGTATCTTTCGGCGAATGGCTGAGGGCGTTGCTGATCAGGTTATCCAATACCCGCTCGGTCATGGCGATATCCGCCAGCACCTGGACCGGAGCGACGGAAACAATCGACAGGGCAACGCCTGCGCGCTCCGCCTCGGGTTGGTGCTTCTGCACCACGTCATGCAGCAGTTCGGCAACCACAAACGGTTCCGTCTTCGGCTGTTTCTCCCGGGCATCCAGTGCGGCAAGTTCAAACAGTTCCTCCACAAGACGACCAAGCCGGTGGCTTTCGGTCAGGGCCACATCCAGGAAACGTGCCCGCTCCTCGGCGGCGAGCGTGTCCTGTTTCATGCGCAATGCTTCGATATAACCCTGGATGGATGCCAGTGGCGTTCTAAGGTCGTGGGAGACCTGGGCAACCAGCTGCCGGCGCTGGGCATCCTTGTGTTTCAGAAGGTCCAGCTGGGCAACAATTCGCTGGGCCATCTGATCGAACCGGGCGGCCAGGTAATCAATGTCATCGCCTTTGCCCGCCACCGCGGCGGCGCGCTCCGGAGACATGCCGCGCTCGAAGGATTCCACCCGCTCGGTCAGCCGCGACAGCCGACGCGTCAGCAACCGGAAGAACACCAGCCCGGCCAGCAAGCCGACGAACAGGCTCACCGCCAGCGCGCCCGCGCCTAACTGGAGGAGCCGGTTACTGTGCACCATGCTCTCGGCCAGGTCGTACTCCTCGCCGCGCAGAACCACGTACAGATAACCCGTTGGATCCGCAGCCGAAGGCACCGGCGTTACCGAGAAGACCTTCCGCCGGTCATGACTGCGCGGATCATCGCCGGGCAGTGGGTAAGCGCCCGGGTTTTCAAGCAGCGTGCGTACCGGTTCCAGGGATACCCGGTTGCGCTTGATCTTGTTCGGGTCGGCGGAGTAGGAAAGGATATTACCTTCGGTATCCAGCAGGTAGATTTCGATACTGGGGTTGATGGTCATGTACAGCTCGAAGAGCTGCTTCAGGGCATCGCGGTTGAGCTTGCCATCGGTAACCAGGTTGCGGTCAGACACCAGGTTACGGGCGAGGTCGCGGTTCAGCTGCTGGTTGACCGCAGCCGAGTATTCCCTCACCGAAGCCAGACTCAGAAAGGTAAAGAGCCCACCCACCACGAGCAGCAGCAGGAACAGACCGATCGCCAGCCGGGCATAAAGGGTGCGGAAGACAGACAGGGCCATCGCTAATCCATGAACCGATAGCCAACACCCCAGACCGTCTGGACGTATCGTGGGTCGGCGGGATCGGCTTCAATCTTGTTGCGCAGGCGGTTGATGTGGGTGTTCACGGTATGCTCGTAGCCCTCATGGTTGTAACCCCACACAGAATCGAGCAATTGCGCCCGGCTGAACACCCGGCCCCGATGGGAGGCAAAGTGCCAGAGCAGGTCGAACTCGCGGGCGGTCAGGTCCACTTCCCGATCATCCACAAACACTCGCCGGCGAACCGGATCAATCCGAAGCCCGTCCACCTCAATCTCATCAGCCTGACCGCCGGCAGGCGCTGCCTGAGAGAGTGCGTCTACCCGTCGGAAAAGCGCTTTGACGCGCGCTGCCAGCTCCGCCACGCTGAACGGCTTCGTCAGGTAATCGTCCGCGCCCATCTCCAGGCCCAGGACCCGATCCAGCTCTGTGCTCTTTGCCGTCAACATCAGAACCGGCACATAGCCCGGGCAGGCACGAATCTCGCGGCACACCGCCAAACCATCCAGGCCAGGCAACATCAGATCCAGAATAACCAGATCGACGCCGCCCTCACGGAACCTTTCCAGGCCGGTGTCCCCCCGGTCCACGAGCACGGGCTTCATTCCCAGATCTGAAACCTGCATACGGACCAGCTCACCGATGCCGGGGTTGTCTTCAATAATCAGTACCGTTCGCGTCATGGTGATGGGCTTCGCTGAATTTGCCGGAGGCTTTCGATGCTTTCATGGCAGAGTGTAGGCGGAAAAGTTCACAAAACCATCACAAGCCGTCAGAACCGCGCGCATAGCCGGCTCCGGGTTTAGCCGTTAAAATGAATCCAAATTCGGGCATGAGGTTTCAGTGGCAGACAAAACCGTAACCAGGGCAACACCGGCCGAGGCGTTCAAGCGAGCACGTCGCATGTGGCTCAAGGGTGAGCGCATTCACTTGGCGCCGCTGGCTGATGAGCTCGGAATTGGCCGCGCCACCCTGTTTCGCTGGGTCGGCAACAAGGATCTGCTGATCGGCGAGATTCTCTGGTCCCTGTACGAACCCCTTTGGCGACAGGCCATGGCCGAAACGCCCGGCACTGGCGTGGACTACATTGTCGGCGTGTACCGCCGCACCAACTCCGCGATCCTGCACTTCGAGCCGCTGCGGCGATTCATCAACCAGGACCCGGAATATGCCCTGAAGATCCTCACCTCGTCCCAGTCGATCCTGCACACTCGCACGGTCGAAACCAACACGCGGATGCTGAAAGACCAGGTAGCGGCCGGGCATATCAAGCCACCAATGAACATCTTCAGCCTGTCTTACTTCATGATTAGACTGGCAGAGTCCTGCCTTTACAGCGACATCATCGCCGGACGCGAACCCAGGGAAGCAGAATTGGAGGATGCCTGTACGGCCGTGCGGATTTTGCTTGGGGGGAAGGCCTAGGGCTTACAGGCTTTGGGGGCTGGCCCCGAGGCGAGGGTGTCTTTTCTTCTGGGAAAAACAACTCGCTTCGCTCAGACATTTTTTCCCGGCAGAAAAGACACCCCCACCCCGTGGCCGATCTAACTCTCAGGGCCACCGATCGGCAGCCCAGCCTATCGGCATTTACAGCTGCAAAGACCGGATTTCCAGAAACTCCTCCAGTCCCCACTTGCCAAATTCGCGGCCGATACCGGAATGGCCGAAGCCGCCAAACGGTGCCATCGGGTTAAACGCACCACCGTTCACGAATACCTGGCCAGTGCGCAGCTTGCTGGCAATTTTCTTGGCCTTGGCGTCGTCGCCGGACCAGACTGCACCGGAAAGGCCGTACTGGGTGCCGTTGGCGATTTTCACCGCTTCTGCTTCGTCGTTGTACGGGATCACGCACAGCACCGGCCCGAAAATTTCCTCCTGGGCGATGCGGCTGTCCGGTTTTACGTTGCCGAAGACGGTCGCCTTGACGAAGTAACCTTTCTCGCATCCCTCGGGCGCTTCCGGCCCACCGGCGATGAGCTTGGCACCTTCCTGGATACCCAGTTTGATGTAGTCGATCACCTTGTCACGCTGCTGGGCAGACGACAGCGGGCCCAACCGTGTGGTTTCTTCCAGCGGGTTACCCGGGGTCATTTTAGCCACGGCAGCGGCGGCCAGTTCACAGGCCTCGTCGTGCTTGTCGGCCGGAACCAGCATGCGGGTGAGTGCGGTGCAGGTCTGGCCGGAGTTCAGCAGGCAGTTGTTGATGGTACCTTTAACAGCAGCCGCCAGGTCGGCGTCCGGGAGGATCACGGAGGCGGATTTGCCGCCCATCTCCAGAGCAAAGCGTTTGAAGTCATCGGCTGCGGCGTGGGCGATCAGGTTGCCGGTGCGGGTGGAGCCGGTGAAGGACACCATGCGCACATCCGGATGCTTGATCAGGGTATCACCCACGGTATGACCATAGCCGCACACCATGTTGAACACGCCCTTGGGCAGGTCTGTGCCATCGAGGATCTCGGCAAGGATAAACGCCGTCTGGGGGGCGATCTCCGAAGGCTTGAGCACCACGGTGCAACCGGCCGCAATCGCCGGAACGATTTTCAGGATCACCTGGTGCAACGGGTAGTTCCAGGGGGTAATGCAACCAACCACACCGACCGGCGCATATTGCACCTCGGAGTTGCCGGACTGTTCGGTAAACGGGAAGTCGGGCAGCAGTTTCAGGTAGCTCTTGGTCACGGCTGCCGGCATACCAGCCTGGATCGGCGTGGCCAGCTTGATGGGCATGCCCACTTCCCGGCAGACGGTCTCGGCGATTTCCGGCGCGCGCTCTTTCAGGCCCGCGTGCAGCTGTTCCAGCACCTTGATCCGTTCTTCCAGGGTGCTTTCCGACCAGCTTTCAAACGCCGCATCGGCGGCGGCAATGGCCTGTTCCATTTCATCCGCGCCGGCGGCGGGAACGCGGGCAATCACGTCACCGGTGCCAGCTTCGTGAACGTCGATCATGTCACCGGCCCAGCTAACCCATTGGCCGTTGATGTAGTTCCTGTTCAGCTCGTTCATGCTTCCCCCTTCATTCAAATACGATAACGCCACGGGCGTTCTTGCCTGCCACCATATCATCGAACGCCTGTGCGGCTTCTTCTATGGTGTAGGTACGGGTAACCAGTTCATCCAGTTTGAGTTTACCAGCCTTGTAAAGACCCAGGATCCTGGGGAAATCGTGCTGCGGCCTTGCCGAACCCAGCCAGCTGCCTTTCAAGGTTCGCTCGTCCGCCGGCAGGGTGAGGGTGGTCAGCGAGGTCTTGTCCTTCGGATCTGCCACACCCACGACCACGGCGGTACCGCCACGGCCCAGACTCTTGTAGGCCTGTTCCACCACCGGCCCGGCACCGACGCATTCGAAGGCGTAGTCAACGCCGCCGGTCATTTTCTTCACAGCCTTGGCGGCGTCCTCCACCTCGTTGATATTCACGGTGTGGGTGGCACCAAACTCTTTCGCCATCGCCAGCTTGGCGGGGTTGCTGTCCACCGCCACGATCATCTCGGCGCCGGCGGTCACGCAGCCCTGGATCGCGTTGAGGCCAACGCCACCGATGCCAAACACGGCGGCTCGGGAGCCGGGCTCCAGCTTTGCCGTATTGAAGACAGCGCCGACACCGGTCATCACAGCGCAACCCACCAGGGCGGCGTTCTGCATCGGCACGGTTTCGTCCACTTTCACGCAGTTGTCCACGTGCATGGTGGCGAACTCGGCCATCACGCCGCAGGCGCCGAAGACGTTCAGGGGCTCGCCGTCCGCGCCTTTGGTTCTGACCGTGCCATCCGGCAGGTTGAACATGGCCTTGCGGGCGTTCTCACAGAGCACCGGGCGGCCACGAACACACTGGCTGCATTTGCCGCACATGGATATGAAGGTACTCACCACATGGTCGCCTTCCTTGAAGGCCGTGACGCCCTCACCGACTTCGACAACCACGCCTGCGGCTTCGTGCCCCAATACAAGGGGAGGCGGGTAGGGAATCTTACCCGTGGTGGCGGACAGATCGCTGTGGCAAACGCCGCAGGCCGCGATCTTGATGGTGATTTCATCCCGCTTGGGACCTTCCACCGTGATGGTTTCCACCTGAACAGGCTGCCCCCATTCCCGGCAGACGACGGCTTTTGCTTGTCTGTCCATGCATTTCCCCTTTTGGTCAACAAGGGGTCGAAAGAAAGCATTCTTCTGACCCCGATCTCATACAGGCCGGCTTCAAACCACCTCGAACAGGCCAGCAGCACCCTGGCCACCGCCGATGCACATGGTGATCACCACGTATTTCGCCCCACGGCGCTTGCCTTCGATCAGGGCGTGGCCTGTCTGGCGGGCGCCGGTAACACCAAAGGGGTGGCCGATGGAAATTGAGCCGCCGTTTACATTCAGCTTCTCCATGGGAATGCCCAGGCGGTCACGACAGTAAATCACCTGCGACGCGAAGGCTTCGTTCAGTTCCCACAGATCAATGTCATCCATGGTCAGACCATTGCGCTCAAGCAGGCGCGGAATCGCATACACCGGGCCGATGCCCATCTCATCCGGCTCACAACCCGCCACAGCGAAGCCACGGAAAATACCCATGGGTTCAATGTTGTGCTTCTCGGCATAGGTGCTGTTCATCACCGTGCAAACGGAGGCGCCGTCCGACAGCTGGCTGGCGTTGCCCGCCGTGATGAACTGCTCCGGACCACGCACCGGCTCCAGACCCGCCAGGCCCTCAAGGGTCGTATTCGGGCGATTACACTCGTCACCTTTCAGGGTCACCTGCTTTTCACTGACCTCACCGGTTTCCTTGTCCTTGACCAGCATGGTGGCATCGAAAGGCACGATCTCATCGTCAAACTTGCTAGCCTGCTGGGCCGCCGCCGTGCGCTGCTGGGAGATCAGCGAATACTCATCCTGGGCTTCACGGCTGACGTTGTAGCGCTTGGCGACAATATCCGCCGTCTCAATCATCGAAAGGTACAGCTCGGGCTTGTTCTTCATCAGCCACTCGTTGGTGGCGTGGAAGCTATTGATCTTCTCGTTCTGCACCAGGGAAATGGACTCAACGCCCCCGGCCACCATGGCGGGTACTTTCTCGGACACCACCCGCTGTGCCGCCAGGGCAATGGACTGCAACCCCGAGCTGCAGAACCGGTTAATGGAGAACCCGGCAGTGGTCACCGGAAGACCGGCGCGGATGGCCGCCAGACGGGCAATATTCCGGCCCTGGGCGCCCTCCTGGTAGGCCGCGCCCATGATCACATCCTCAACAATAGACGGATCAATACCTGCGCGCTCAACAGCATGCTTGATAACGTGACCTGCCATATCCACGCTGTGCGTGTTGTTCAAAGAGCCCCGGTAGGATTTCGCAAGGCCGGTGCGCGCGGTGGAGACGATTACTGCATCAGACATAACAATGCCCTCAATTTTTGAAACATGTAGGTCGGGTTAGCCTAAACACTCAGCTAAGCCGGTCGTGGGGCGGGGTGTCTTTTCCGCCGGGAAAAGATGTCTGAGCAAAGCGAGTTGCTTTTCCCAAAGGAAAAGACACCCCGCCCCGCGACCCGCCCGCCAAGTTACAGGTCAGCGAACTTACGGCCTTCAGCAACCAGCTTCTCGAGCAGAGCCGCCGGCTCCCACTGCTCGCCACCAACGGTATCCTGGTACTTCTTAACCGCTGAGAGAATGGTGTCCAGACCTTCCTGATCGGCCCAGAACATGGGGCCACCGCGATAGGCCGGGAAGCCATAGCCGTAGATCCAGACAATGTCGATATCCAGAGGACGATCGGCGATGCCTTCTTCCAGGATCTTCGCGCCCTCATTGATCATCACATACACGCAGCGCTCGAGGATTTCCTGGTCGGTAATCTCCCGGGGCGTAATCCCCTGTTCCTTGCGGAACTGCTCGATCAGCTGCTCCACTTCCGGGTCGGGAATCGGCTTGCGGCTACCTTCCTCATACTTGTATACACCTGCCTGGGTCTTCTGACCAAGGCGGTCCTGTTCGGCAAGCTTATCCATCCAGCTGGCGGAAATGTCTTCACCGGCCTTGCGGCGCTCTTCGCGAATCCGGTAACCCACATCGATCCCGGCCAGATCGGACATCGCAAACTGCCCCATGGGGAAGCCGAGATCGGTCAGCACCTTGTCGACCTGCTGCGGGGTGGCGCCCTCGTCCACCAGGGACATGGCTTCAGTACCACGCTTGTGGAGCATCCGGTTGCCGACAAAGCCGTAGCAGTTGCCCACCATGACCCCCACTTTCTTGATCTTCTTGGCGACCGCCATCACCGTGGCTTTTACCTCGTCGGAGGTCTTGCTGCCACGCACGTTCTCCAGCAGCTTCATCACGTTAGCCGGGCTGAAGAAGTGCATACCCACCACATCTTCCGGGCGCTTGGTGGCAGACGCAATCTCGTCGATATCCAGGGTGGACGTGTTGGACGCCAGGATCGCACCCGGCTTGCAGACCTCATCAAGCTTGGCAAAGATTTCTTTCTTGATGGCCATGTTCTCGAACACCGCCTCGATGACCAGGTCAACGTCCCGGAAATCGTCGTAGGTCAGGCTCGGGGTGATCAGCGCCATCCGCTGTTCCACCTGCTCCTGTGTCAATTTGCCCTTCTTCGCGGAGTTCTCATAGTTGCGGCGGATGATGGCCAGGCCCTTGTCGAGAGCCTCCTGTTTCACTTCAACGATGGTGACCGGAATCCCCACGTTGACGAAGTTCATGGCAATACCGCCACCCATGGTCCCGGCACCAATTATGCCAACGCTCTTCACGTCACGAACCGGCGTATCCTTCGGCAGTCCCTTGACCTTGGAGACTTCACGCTCCCCAAAGAACGAATGGATCAGACCGGCGCGCTGGGGCGACTCCATGCATTCCATGAACAGTTCCCGCTCGCGCTTCATGCCTTCGTCGAAAGGCAGATTGAACGCCGCTTCCACAGCGTCGACACACTTGAACGGGGAGAAAAGACCCCGGGCCCGCTTCTTCAGCTCGTCACGGAACTGGTCGAAGACATCGCTGCCCTTGTCAGCCTCGATCTTGTCGGTGATATCGCGAACACGACGCACCGGCTTGCCTTCATCGACTACTTTCTGCGCGTAGGCCATGCCGATAGCGCGGATATTGTCGCCTTCTTCCACGGCATCGAGAATGCCCAGGGCCAGAGCATCCTTGGCACCGACAAATTCACCGGTGGTGATCATTTCCAGTGCTTTCTGAGCACCGGTCAGGCGCGGAAGCCGCTGGGTACCGCCGGCGCCGGGCAGCAGGCCCAGCTTCACTTCCGGCAGACCCACCTTGGCACTGCTCACCGCAACCCGGTAGTGACAGCTCAGAGCGGTTTCCAGACCACCACCCAGAGCCGTTCCGTGGATCGCGGCAACCAGCGGTTTGTCGCTGTTTTCAAAGGTGTTGACCAGTGTCGGCAAGGTGGGCTCCTGCATGGGCTTGCCGAATTCACGAATGTCGGCGCCGGCAATGAACGTGCGCCCTTCGCAAACCAGCAGAAGCGCCTTGGCCTCGGCATCTTTCTGGCCCTGCTCCAGGGCTGCGAGCAGACCAGAACGAACAGCCTGGCCGAGGGCGTTTACCGGCGGGTAATTCACGGTAATAACGCCGATGTTGCCTTCCCGGTTATAGCTAACGACCTCAGACATGATTTCTCCTCGCATTCTTTCTGAAATATGGTTTTAACTAGCGAAACATGCGTACGATTTAATACAAGTTCTTTGGTGGTTTCAACCACCCATTAAACTACAGGCACAAAAAAACCGCAGGGGTTCTTCTGCGGTTTCTTGGTTTGGAGTTTGTCGGGAGGTGGCGAGTAGGCCCTACAGAAACACGCTGTGAATACATCCTTGTACGCTCGGCTCCGCCATCCATGGCTCCGCACGGTTTCTGTAGGGCCTACTCGCTACCTCCCTTCGTTACTTCACGGCTGTTATCAAACACCCAAAGATTCTATATCGCCTGCCAGCATGGCCAGCTGGTGGGCAATGGAACCCCGAAGCTTTTCCGCCGGCACCAGATAGGACGGCGCAGCGCAGGTCAGGGCCATGATGGTGCCATCCTGCAAGTGAATGGGCACGCCAGCAGAGTTGATGTTCCGGTCCCATTCGCCAATGGACAGGCAAAAGCCGTGCTCCTTGTAGTCCTTCATGGCCTGGTCGAGGCCCTGCTTCTTCTCTGGCCAGGCATCACCATATTTCGCGGCCATGGCGTCGTCGATCACCAGGCGGGCCTTGTCGCTGACGGCGCAGTAGTAGGCGCGGCCGGCGGAGGTACTGGCCATCGGCAGTTTCAGGCCGATATCCATGCGCAACAGGGAGGCTTCCGGTGGCAGACGGTTTTCCACGTAGATCATGTGCAACCGGTCCCGGCAGGTGAGGCCAACGGACATGTTGGTCTGGCGGGCGAACTCGTCCATGTAGGGCTTGGCCAGCTGACGCACCTTGAGATTGGACACGTAGGCATAGCCAAGCGCCAGCACCCCGGAGCTCAGCTGGTATTTCTCCAGTTGGGTGTTGTAGCTGAGGTATCCCAGCTTGGTGAGGGTATAGGTCATCCGCGACACGGTCGGCTTGGGCAATCCGGTGATACGGGCAATGTCCTGGTTTCCCAGGATGACAGGACCCTGGCTGAAGGCCCGGAGCACGTCCAGGCCGCGGGACAGGGCCTCGACAAACTTGCGGTCTTTTTCCGGCTTCACGGGCTCACCGTCAGTGGATGCCACTTTCAGTTCGGGTGAGATCTGCTTCTTTCCTGCCATAATGGGACGTCCTCCAACCGCGTCGCCCGCTCCGGTAACCGGTGTATTAATATGGTGAATAACAAAGGATTCATGATTTTAATCGCTGCAGAAATCAAGTACCAGAAAGTCTTTTCAAAATCCGCACCAAATATGAAACACTTATCAATTATGTTTCAAAATCAGAA
Source organism: Marinobacter sp. DSM 26671 (assembly GCF_900112835.1). Classification (NCBI taxonomy): domain Bacteria; kingdom Pseudomonadati; phylum Pseudomonadota; class Gammaproteobacteria; order Pseudomonadales; family Marinobacteraceae; genus Marinobacter; species Marinobacter sp. DSM 26671. The sequence goes on from NZ_FONF01000006.1 coordinate 247,927, forward strand.
TCGCATGGCGGTATCGAATACCGACTTTCAACGTTTTCGCGGATACCTTATTCTGCATTGCAAAACAAATTAGCAGCCAATGAACCCCGTGGCGACCCCCGGAGGCAAAATGAAAATTCTATTTGTGGCAGGCGACCCCAAACCAGAACGCTGGACGGTACCGATCCTGGAGCAATTACCGGACGCCGAGGTTTATGTCTGGAACCCAAACGGCCCAGCCATCGATGCGGATTACGCCATTGTCTGGCAACCGCCCGAGGCGCTGTTCGAACGGGAAAAGCATCTCAAGGCGGTATTCAATCTCGGGGCGGGCATTGATGGCCTGCTCAAAGTGCCCAACCTGCCGGCCGACCTTCCGGTGGTGCGCCTGGAGGATGCCGGCATGTCGGCGCAGATGGCAGAGTACGTGCTGCACCAGTTGCTGGAGGCAAGCCGCGAGATGGAAACCTATCGGGAGCAGCAACGCCAGGGTATCTGGAAGATCCATCGCCCGATCAAACGCAGCGAATGGCCGGTGGGTGTCATGGGACTTGGCCACATTGGTAAGCGTGTGGCCCGCACTCTGTCCAATCTGGATTATCGGGTGAGCGGCTGGGCCCGCGGGGACCATAGCCTGGAAGGAGTCAATACCTACGCCGGTCCGGATCAGCTCGGCGACTTTCTGAAAACCACCCGGGTTCTGGTCAACACCCTGCCGCTGACTGATGAGACCCGGAACATCATCGACTATGAATTACTTAGCCAGCTCCAGCCGGGCGCCGTACTGATCAACGTTGGCCGGGGTGAACACCTGGTTGAGGAAGATCTGCTTCGGACGCTGGACGAGGGCAAACTGTTGCGCGCCTCGCTCGACGTGTTCCGGAAGGAACCGTTACCGGAGGAGCACCCATTCTGGCAACGAAAAGAAATCACCATCACCCCTCACATCTCGGCCCGGACCCTTCGGGATGCCACCATTGAGCAGATTACCGGCAAGATCCGGGACCATGCCGCCGGGCGCGCTATTTCAGGGATTGTGGATACCGACCGGGGCTACTAACCCGGCGCCAGCCAGGCCACCAGCGCTGTCAGCACCAAAAGTACTGGCAGCGTTATTAGCGCAAACAGACCATTCCATCGAAACGCCACAACCCAACGGGGAATCTGCCCGAACCGGGACAACAACATAACCGAAGGGCCAAAAGGCGACAGCATCATGGCCAGGGAAAAGCCAATCACCAGGGCCACCGCAACCGGAAGCAGCTCCATTCCCTCGGCCACCAATTGGGGCAGCAAACCGGCCTGAACACTCAGAACCGTGATGGGAATGATGCCGATCATGGAGAACATGGGCAGCATCAGCATGCCAACAACTGCAACCAGGAAAACGCCTCCGCCAGTGGCGACAAGACCCGCAAGCGCATCTGCCGGGATGACCGCAGACAGGGCAACACCAAGAATGGCCGAGCCGGCGAAAATGGCCATTTCATTCTGCATACCCCATACCTGGCCAGCACCTTCCTTGAGAACCGGCATCAGCCCCCGTTCCTGCCACAGCATGTAAACCAGTGTCACGGTCGGCACCGACAGCATGGCTGCCACCGACACCTTAAAGCCGGTCGTCGCCACCAGGCCCGCCATAACCGTGAATACCAGCAAGATAAGGAACAGCAGACGCCCGGTGCCCGGGAGCCAGCCTTCTACGGCGATGCGTTCACTACTGACCTTGCGGAACCGTCGCTGTTCCAGCACCCAGCCAATCAGCACCATCAGAAGGGCCGCAACCACTCCGAACGGCAGCAGCTGAGACCAGCTCAACTGGGGCAGTTCCCGGGTAAGAATGGCGACAGCCACGCTGGTGGGCGCCACCAGAGGCACCAGGGCAAACCCTCTCAGGGCGCTGATCAGAACACTGCGCAACCACTGGAGACGGGACTCGCCGGTAATCCCGCGCTCACGCAGGGTTTCGGAGAGACTTCCACACAGAAGGTTCATCATGCCAAAGCTCAGAACCGTGGCAACACCACAACTGACCAGGGCGTACTTGGGATAGAGCAGAATGGGCTTGCCGCCCAGCAACACATCGTGAATCCGCCGCAAGACTTCGAACCGTCGCACCAGGCACTGCATCATGCCCAGGCTGCCCAAAAACGCGGAATAGAAAGCCGCGTCGGACGCAGCCTTCAGAAGCTGCCCGTTGCCCAGAGAACCAAGCCAGGCGAGGCCCGCCAGCACCACAAGGGCGACAACCAGGAGCATTCGGGCATACCCCTGCAGGCGCCCGGCACCCACCAGAAAGGCGGTAACGAACATCAGGCCCGCCAGCGCACTCAGTTGCCGGTGTTCCAGGCAGATGGCCACCAGCTCTGTAACGACGGCCAGGGAGACCAGCCACTGCAGCATGCCGCTCACAACAGGGTCGCCTGGTCAGGTTTGAACACTGCTTGCATTTCCACAACACCCGGATTAGTCTTTCAGTAGCAAATTACAAAACTGTGTTTCGCTTAATGAAACACAGTTAGCACAAAGATAGCACAGATTGGTCCGGCAGCCCTAGAACCGGACTTTCGATATTCGCTTTCAGGAGAGTACAAAATGGCTTCCGCACCCTGGAATGATCTGCTCGGTTTCGATTCCCAACTGGATGAAACCGAGCGTCAGGTTCGAGACAGCATCCGCAGCTTCTGTGATGAGCAACTGATGCCTGGCATCACCGAGGCCAACCGCCATGAAACGTTCGATCGCACCATCTTTAACCAGATGGGTGAACTCGGCATGCTGGGCGCGACCCTACCGGAAGAATACGGTGGGCCCGGGCTGAACCATGTCTGCTACGGCCTGATTGCCCGGGAAGTGGAGAGGGTGGACTCGGCCTACCGCTCGGCCCTGAGCGTTCAGTCTTCCCTGGTCATGTACCCGATCTATTCCTACGGTAAGGAAGCGATGAAAAAACGCATCCTGCCCAAGCTGGCCTCCGGCGAGTACGTTGGCTGCTTTGGTCTGACCGAACCCAATCACGGGTCCGACCCCAGCGGCATGGAAACCCGAGCCAAAAAGGTCGACGGCGGGTACCTGCTGAGCGGTTCAAAAACCTGGATCACCAACTCTCCGATTGCAGATGTCTGCGTGGTCTGGGCCAAACTGGACGGAAAGGTGAACGGCTTTGTGATTGAGCGCGAGGGCGCCAAAGGTCTGGACACGCCAAAGATCCAGGGAAAATTCTCCCTGCGCGCATCGGAAACCGGCTCCATCTTTATGGACGAGGTGTTCGTTCCGGAAGAGAACCACCTGGAAGTGGAAGGGTTAAAAGGCCCGTTCAGCTGCCTCAACAAAGCCCGCTTCGGCATCAGCTGGGGCTCACTGGGCGCCGCCGAGTTCTGCTGGCACGCGGCCCGCAACTACACCCTGGAGCGCAAGCAGTTCGGCAAGCCCCTGGCGGCCAACCAGCTTATCCAGAAAAAGCTGGTGGATATGCAGACCGAGATCACCATCGGCCTTCAGTCGGTTCTTCAACTCGGCCGCATGATGGATGCCGGCACGGCAACGCCGGATGCCATTTCACTGCTCAAGCGCAACAACTGTGGCAAAGCCCTGGACATCGCCCGGGTTGCCAGGGACATGCACGGCGGCAACGGCATTTCCGACGAGTACCACGTGATCCGCCACGTGATGAACCTCGAAGCCGTAAATACCTATGAAGGTACGCACGATGTCCACGCCCTGATTCTGGGGCGGGGCCAGACCGGTATTCCGGCTTTCAGTTGATCTCGCCCGGTTAACCCCCAAACGAAAACGGCCCCTCAAAATGAGGGGCCGTTCTGCATCACGCTCTGGCGAACCTAATCGATCTCGACCAGAACTTCTCCGGGCACCACACGATCACCCTTGGCAATAAACACGCCGGAAACCTTTCCGGCCGTGGTCGCCTTTACTTCGGTTTCCATCTTCATGGCCTCGATGATCAGCACCGGATCGCCGGCCTGAACCTCGTCACCTTCCTTCACCAGCACATCCACGATGTTGCCGGGCATGCTTGTGGTTACATGACCTTCCTTGGTGGCGGTGGCCCGGCCACCACTGGACCGCGCACCCTCGCCGTCTTCGCCCAGCGAAGCCAGGTGGATTTCCTCCGGCACCCCATCGACGGTCATGTAGAAACGACGCTCATTCTCACCGGAGGGGTTGGCGCCGGTGACGTGGATATCGTAGCTCTCACCATGAACCGTGATCTTGAATTTGCTGGAGACCGAGCCGCCAGAAGAACCGGTGGGAATCGGCTCCAGGGGCTCCGGCTGCAGCGTGCCGTCACGCCGCTGCTCAAGATACGCCTTGGCCTGATCCGGGAACATGGCGTACGTGAGCACGTCCTCTTCGCTGGTGGCCAGATCGCCCACCTGTTTGCGCAGCTCGTCCAGCTCCCGGGGGATCAGGTTAGCCGGGCGCTCTTCAATAAGATCTTCCTTGCCGACGGCGCGCTGCTGGAGTGCCGTGTCGACCGCGGCAGGCGCCTTGCCGTACCAGCCCTGGAGGTACTTCTTCACCTCGTTCGTGATGGACTCGTAGCGCTTGCCGGCAAGCACGTTGATCACCGCCTGGGTACCCACAATCTGGGAGGTGGGTGTTACCAGCGGCGGGTAACCAAGATCCTTTCGAACCCGCGGAATTTCCTCGAATACGTCCTGGATGCGATCCAGCGCGCCCTGCTCCTTCAACTGGTTGGCGAGATTGGACATCATGCCACCGGGCACCTGGGACAGGAGCACCGAGGTATCAACACCGTTATAGGCACTCTCGAACTGGTGATACTTCTTGCGCACTTCCCGGAAATGGCGCGTGGCCTTGTCCAGCAGCTCCAGGTTCAGCCCGGTCTCCAGACCGGCATCGTGCAGCGCCGCCACCAGTGATTCCGTGGGCGGATGACTGGTGCCGCCGGCAAAGGCCGACAGCGCGGTATCAATATGGTCAACGCCTGCTTCCATGGCCGCCCACTGACACATGGGCGCCATGCCCGAGGTGGCGTGGGAGTGCAGGAAAACGGGCAGATTGAGGGTCTGCTTCAGCTTACCGACCAGCTCAGCGGTTACCGCCGGCGTCAGCAGCCCTGCCATGTCCTTGATCGCGATGCTGTCCGCGCCCATGTCAGCCATGGCCCTGGCCTGCTCCAGATAGGCATCAGTGCCATGTACCGGACTCACGGTGTAGCAGATGGTGCCCTGTGCATGCTTGCCAGCCTTCTTGACCGCCTTGATGCTGGTTTCGAGATTGCGCACATCGTTCAGGGCATCAAAAATGCGGAACACATCCATGCCATTTTCGGCAGCCTTGGCCACGAATGCCTCAACCACGTCATCGCCATAATGGCGATAGCCCAGCAGGTTCTGGCCGCGCAGCAACATCTGCAGGCGGGTATTGGGCAGGGCCTTTCTCAGGGTCCGCAGGCGCTCCCAGGGATCTTCCTTCAGGAAACGCACACAGGCGTCAAACGTGGCACCCCCCCAGCACTCCAGGGACCAGTAGCCGGCCTGGTCCAGCCACTCGCAGGCCGGAAGCATGTCTTCCGTGCGCATCCGGGTGGCGATCAGAGATTGGTGGGCGTCCCTGAGAATAACGTCGGTAATATGAATCTTGCGCTTGGTCATTGGGATCTCTCCGATGTTCTTTTACAGGCCCGCCTGCGCCGCAATGGCTGCGCCAATGGCTGTGGCGATGGATTCCGGGCGGGTTTTGCTGCTGTACTCAAGCAATTGGGGGTTACGTTCCACAAAGCCGGTATTGAAGTCAGCGGCCTGGAAATCCGGGTGCTCGAGAATCTGCTTGTAATAGGGGATGGTGGTTTGGACGCCGTAAATGCCCATATCGCCGAGAGCACGGCGGGAGCGGGCAATCAGCTCGTCCCAGTCCATGGCCCAGACAATCAGCTTGGCGCACATGGAGTCGTAATACGGGGGAATCTCGTAACCGGTATACATATTGGCATCGGTGCGCACGCCCGGACCGCCGGCGGAATAGTAGCGGCTGATGCGGCCGAAACTCGGCAGAAAGCCGTTCTTCGGATCTTCGGCGTTGATGCGGAACTGGGCAGCAAAGCCCCGGTAGGAGATGTCTTCCTGCTTGAGGCCCAGTGGTTCGCCGGCGGCGATCCGTATCTGCGCCTTGATGATATCCACCCCGGTGATCTCCTCGGTGATGGTGTGCTCAACTTGAACCCGGGTATTCATTTCCATGAAATAAAAGCTGCCATCGTGGTCCAGCAGGAACTCGACAGTGCCGGCATTTACGTAACCACACTGCTTCGCCACCCGTTTGGCCAGATCGCCGATGTATTCGCGCTGACTTTCCTCAAGCTGCGGCGACGGCGCCAGCTCAATCAGCTTCTGGTTGCGGCGCTGGATCGAACAGTCCCGCTCGTACAGATGCACCACGTTGCCGTGGATGTCAGCCAGGATCTGGACCTCGATGTGACGGGGCTCGATGATGCACTTCTCAAGGAACACCTCGGCACTGCCAAAGGCTTTGGTGGCCTCGGAGATTACCCGCTCGAAGTTCTGGCGAAGCTCTTTTTCATTATCGCACCGGCGAATGCCTCGCCCACCCCCACCGGAGGTGGCCTTCAGCATCACCGGATAGCCGATATCGGCGGCCTGGGCGACGGCATCCTCGACATCGGCAAGGTTGCCTTCAGAACCCGGCGTTACCGGGACCCCCGCGGCAAGGGCCGTCTGGCGGGCCTGGGTTTTGTCGCCCATGGATGAAATAGCATTCGCCGACGGTCCCACGAACGTAATACCTCGCTGCTCACAAATCGCAGCCAGTTCCGCATTCTCCGACAGGAAACCATAGCCGGGATGCAGTGCATCGCAGCCGGTTTCCACCGCCATATTCACAATATGGTGGGGGTTAAGGTATCCCGACAGGGGGTCCTTGCTGATCTGATAAGCTTCGTCGGCTTTTTTGACGTGCAGGGAGTACTCGTCAGCCTCCGAATGAATAGCGACCGAGCGGATGCCCAGTTCGCTGCAGGCCCGGGCAATCCTGACCGCAATCTCTCCGCGATTGGCGATCAGCAGCTTCCGAATAGCCATGGAAAATCCTCCAGGTGATGGAAGTCGTTTAAATCGAAAGGTTGGTTCGAAGGGCAGGCACGCCCTTCAGTCAGCAAAAGCTCAGATGCCAGGTGGCGCCTGCGGCAGGACCGGAAAGCTGGCGCAATGCACCACGCCCGAATAGCCCCTGATGCCCGGAAGGACACCGGCCGGGTGAAGACTGAAATCCCGCATGCGGTTGCCATGGGAAAGCCCTCCCTCCTGACCACCGTCGCTTGTCACATCCGACAATAACGGGCAGAAAGCCGCATCACAGGACAGGGGGGCTGGCGCAGAGTCCGAAGAATGGGTAGGCAATGAAACCAGGCCCAATGCCAGAATTATGAAGAGGCTTAACGCCTGCGTCCGGCATTTTTGTTGGGCGTCCTGCATGGGCGTCCTTTGATGTGACTAAAGTCGTAGAGAGTGTCACGTGATTACGGCATCGGTTCAATACGGTTTTCTGGGTAATAAACATCGTTTTTTTCGATGCTTTCCCGGTTCCATGGGAATCATCGGCGCCCCGGGGAGCGCCGATGGCAGCTGCCAGACTAGAAGCCGCCTTTCACCACGTGGACGATCTCATAGAACTTGGTTGCCCGATGCTCCAGATCGATCGCCAGGTCCAGCCGCTGCAGAAGCTCTTCGGCACAGACCAGTCCCCGGAGATAGGAACGGGAAGGCTGATGCCGGTCGTCATCCAGCACAAGCAGATAGCCTTCATGAACCTCACGGAATGTGCTGACCAGGTCGCCCACGGTTGCCGCCCGCAAATCCTGATAATGGATAGCCGGCAGCTCACTTATCGGGCGCATGATATCGCGGACCCGAACGTCCTTGAGGGGCACTCCTTGTCGATGGGCGACACTCATGGCCTTCTCGCCGTTCACATCTTCGATGGCCAGAATGCCCAGACAATCCCCCGCCTGGTTTTCCACCACCTTGAAAGACGTATCGGCAAGTCTCATCCACAACCTCGCCTCCGAAACGGACATATCGGAACTCAAAACGGACAGGCGCTGCTCGGAGAAGTCTGTCAGCAGGTGGACTGCCGAATCCTCGCTTCCTATATGAGACAGGGGTTTGGCGGTGGGTAACGCGCCGGTGCGTCCCAGATCCTGTACTGGCAATGCGTTGAATACACTGTTCATGGTAAACCTCGTGAATCTGAATTCAGGTTGGAGTTCCCTGTGTCCACAGGGACAAATCCGTAATGGTCAGAGTTAAACGAGGCTGGGCGGGCCCTGAGGCAGCACCGGGTAGCTAAGCAGCCGGAGCGGTGGCTGAATGAAATCGAGGCTGGCCGAGAAGACAGCCCGGAATCCTCCTCCGGGGAACAGAAGAGGTGAGGTGATCGAGACGGATGCATCCGGCGACGAGGGATCGCCTGTCCCGTCAACTGATATCAGCGTGGGCGTTAAGTGATCGTCTAGCTGTGGATCCAGTGCCGGGTGAGACGAACCGTTGAGAAAAACCACAAACAGACCCGCAACCAACACAGCCAGGAGGCTGAGCTTCAGAGTGCTTCTGTTGATGGAGCAACTCGACATAGTGAGGCTCTGCTATCGTTATTTGAACGGCTCGTCCCTTTCAAACATATAGCCTTTTGAGGGCAATGCAAGCTCCCGACAAGGTTAAAACTGCGCAATGTGCACCGGCGATGGGGGCAGGCTGCCCTGCCGAATGGCCCGATGCCGAGCCAAACCGGATGGATTGACTTTTTCCGGGGCCAGGTGTTTAAGCACTAAAATTTAATCAATTTCGCCTAGCGGTACAGGCTTTTACATTATTGTTGACAGAAGCCATCACAATCTTCGATCATTGGCACATTCTGCTATGCGGTACGTATTTTCGCTTTTCAGCAAACGAGGTTGCCCATGAACTTGAACTACACTGCTGAGGAACTCGCCTTCCGTGATGAAGTCCGGGCCTTTCTGGATGAGAAACTACCCGCGGATATTGCCGCCAAGGTAAAGGGGTTCCGCCGCCTATCCAAACAGGATCATCAACGCTGGCAAAAGATTCTCAGCGAAAAGGGCTGGTACGCCACCCACTGGCCAGAAGTTTATGGCGGCGTTAACTGGGGTCCTGTCCAGAAACACATTTGGGATGAAGAGTCTGCCCGTTACGGAGCACCGCGCTCGGTGCCCTTCGGTGTCAACATGGTGGCGCCGGTGATTATCAAATTCGGCACCGAAGAGCAGAAACAGCGCTACCTGCCGCGAATCCTTAGCGGTGAGGACTGGTGGTGCCAGGGCTATTCAGAGCCAGGGGCCGGCTCCGACCTGGCGTCCCTGAAAACCCGCGCCGTTCGCGAGGGTGATCATTACATAGTCAATGGTCAGAAAACCTGGACCACCCTGGGCCAACACGCCAACATGATTTTCTGCCTGGTGCGCACCAACACAGAAGTGAAGGCCCAGGAAGGCATTTCATTCCTGCTGATCGACATGAACACTCCGGGCATTACCGTACGTCCGATCATCACCCTGGACGGTGAGCACGAAGTAAACGAGGTGTTTTTCGAAGACGTTAAAGTCCCCGTGGAAAATCTGGTAGGCGAGGAAGACAAGGGTTGGACCTATGCCAAGTACCTGCTGACCTATGAACGCACCGGCCTCGCCGGCATCGGCATTTCCAAGGCGGCACTCCAGCACCTCAAGGAGCTGGCCAGCCGCCGCCTCAAGAATGGTCGACCGCTGATCGAAGATGCCTCGTTCAGCCAGCGTATCGCCCAGGTCGAGATTGACCTGATGGCCGCCGCCATCAGCAACCTGCGCATTATTGCCTCAGTGGAAGGCGGCGGCGTACCGGGCGCAGAAAGCTCGATGCTGAAAGTCCGCGGCACCGAAATCCGCCAGGCGATCAATGACCTGGCGCGTCGGGCCATTGGACCGTACGCCATTCCATTTGTGGAAGAGGAACTGGACCTGGATTACGACGGCGATTTCCTCTCCGACGAAAACGCCGCACCACTGTCTGCCCAATACTTCAACAACCGCAAGCTGTCGATTTTCGGCGGGTCCAACGAGATCCAGAAGAACATCGTGTCGAAAATGATTCTCGGGCTTTAAGGAGGCGACCATGGATTTCCGACTCAACGAAGAACAGCAGATGCTGCAGGACACCGTGGCCCGCCTGGTGCGCGGTGAATACAGTTTTGAAAAGCGGCTCGAATACAGCGAATCGGAGCTCGGCTTCAGCGCCGACTTCTGGAAACAGCTGGGTGAACTGGGCCTCACTGCAGTGCCCTTCCCCGAGGAACTCGGTGGTTTTGGCGGCAGTGGCGTGGAAGTGCAGAGCGTGATGACCGAACTGGGTCGCGGCCTGTGCATTGAGCCCTACTTGCAGTCTGTCGTCTTGAGCGGCGGGCTGATCAGCCAAGCCGGCAACGCCGTACAGCATGAGCAGTGGCTCGGCGGTATCGCCAGCGGCGAGATGCGCGCGGCTGCAGGACTTCAGGAGCCCCAGAGTTTTTACAACCTGAACGATGTCGAAACCCGGGCTGAGAAATCCGGTGACGGCTACGTGCTGAACGGTCGCAAGGCCGTAGTCATTGGTGGGCACTGCGCCGACGTGCTGGTGGTCTCGGCCCGCACTTCGGGTGAAAGCAACGATTCTGACGGCATCAGTCTGTTCCTGGTCGCACCGGAGACCGAGGGCGTCGAACGCCGCACTTACCCGACTATTGATGGCTCCAAGGGCTGCGACCTGTTCCTGAACAACGTCAGGCTGGGCCCGGACGCCTTGCTCGGACAGGAAGGCAAGGCTGCTGATGTCATCGAGTATCAGGCAGGACGTGCCATTGCCGCTCTGTGTGGTGAAGCCGTCGGTGCCATGGAGATCGCTTGCGAGCTGACACTGGAGTACCTGAAACAGCGTAAGCAGTTTGGCGTGCCCATCGGCAAGTTCCAGGTGCTGCAGCACCGAATGGTGGACATGATGTCGGAGCTGGAACAGGCCCGTTCCATGGCAATACTGGCCGCCAGCGTGGCGGACGAGCCCCAGAGTGACGAGCGCCGCCGGATCCTGGCCGCCGCCAAGAATGTGATTGGCCGCAGTGGCCAGTTCATTTCCGAGCAGGGCATCCAGTCCCACGGCGGTATCGGTATGACCTGGGAGTACAACTTTGCCCACTACGCCAAGCGGCTGGTGATGATCAACCATCAACTGGGCGACGACGACTTCCATCTGGAGCGCTTTGCGGCCCTGCTGAAGTAAGGGTCCGCAAAAAATGAAGTTTTGGGCCCGAAGAGATCAATAATGACAACAAATGAACCGTCAACGGAACAGGATCTCAGGAAAGCCGAGGGGCAGGTCCGCACCGAGTTGGCCGCCGCCTATCGGCTGGTGGCCCTGTTCGGCTGGGATGATCTGGTGTTCACCCATCTATCGGCCCGGGTACCCGGGCCGGATCACCACTTCCTGATAAACCCTTACGGGCTGCTGTTTCACGAGATTACCGCCTCGTCGCTGGTCAAGGTCGACCAGGAAGGCAAAGTGGTGGAAGCTGCCGGCCTGGGACGCGTCAATCCCGCCGGTTTCACCATTCACAGCGCGGTGCATATGGGCCGGGACGATGCCGGCGCAGTGATGCATCTGCACGCGCCCGATGGCGTGGCGGTCTCGGCCCACCGGGACGGCCTGCTGCCCCTGAGCCAGACCGCGATGCTGTGTCTCGACCACCTCTGCTATCACGAGTACGAAGGCGTGGCACTCAATCTGGAGGAACGCGATCGGCTGATCCGGGACCTGGGGAACCGGTCCATGATGATACTGCGCAACCACGGCGTGCTGACCGCAGGCAAGGATGTACCGGAAACCTTCACCTACCTGTATTTCCTCATGAAAGCCTGCGAGATCCAGGTCAAGGCCCAGAGCTGTGGCCCCACCCACCTACCCTCGGAACAGGCCATTCGCACCACCGCCGAGCAGTCGCAACAATTGGGCATGGCAGCGAAACTGACCTGGCCGGCACTGATTCGACTTCTGGACAGCAAGAATCCGGGTTATGCGGTCTGACGCCCAGCGGGGACTGCGACTATGCTGACAGTGCAACTGGACGATCTGGCCCATCACAAGAACTCGGTGATTGGCCACAGTCCCTGGAAAACCATCAGCCAGGAAATGATACAGGCCTTCGCCGATGCCACTGGCGATCATCAATGGATACATCTTGATGTGGAGAGAGCCAGGCGAGAGTCTCCCTGGAAGAGCACCGTGGCGCACGGATTTCTTACAGCATCACTGATTCCCCTGTTGAATCAACAGGTCATCAATGTGCAAGGCAAGAGCGCCAGTATCAATTACGGGCTTAACAAGCTGCGCTTCCCGGCAGCGGTAAAGGCCGGCGCGCAGATCCGAAGCAAAATGGAGCTGCTGGACGTGACCAGGGTAGATGAGCAGCGGACGCTGGCCACCTATCGCACCACCCTGGAAATCCGAGGCGGGGAAAAGCCCGCCTGTGTCGCCGAACATCTCGCCATGTATGTGCGGAGCTGAGTCGCTCAGGACTTCGCTTCCCACTCCTCTTCCTGCAGCGCCCGCCACATCAGCTTGCCGGTTGGCGACTTTGGCAACTGGTCGACAAAATCGATCAGGGTAGGAATCTTGTAGGCAGCCATCTGCTCCTTGCACCAGGCGATGATGTCCTCTTCGCTCGTTTTTCCCTCCGCCTCCGGAGTCAGCACGATGCAGGCCTTCACGGTCTCACCGCGCTTCGGATCCGGCGAGGAAATAATGCAGACCTCATGAATCCCGGGATGGCGGTACATCAGGCCCTCCACCTCGGACGGCCAGACCTTGTAACCGGATGCGTTGATCATCCGCTTGACCCGGTCGACCATGAAGAAATAGCCCTCCTCATCGTAGTAACCCAGATCGCCGGTGCGGAAAAACTGCTTGCCATCGATCTCCACAAACGCAGCTTCGGTTTCCGCGGGCCGGTTCCAGTACCCGATGGTAACCTGCGGCCCGCTGGAGACAATCTCACCGGTCTCGCCAGGGCCTTTTTCCTGAAGGGTGTCGACATCAACGATCCGGCTGTCGACATCAAACACCGGGATCCCGAGGCACTGGGGCTTCGGGCGGTTCGAGGGGTTGATGTGGGTGGCTGCCATGGTTTCTGACAGGCCATACCCCTCAATATAATCAAGACCGGTCATGGTCTTGAGCTTGGCGGCCACGGCCTCTGGCATCGCTGCCCCACCCCCGCCGATGGTGGTGAGACTCGACAGGTCGTACCGGCCGATGTCGGGGTTGGAGAGGAAGTCCACCGCCATAGTGACAATGTTGGTCCAGCCAGTGACTTTATACCGCTCGATCAGCCGCGCCGCAGTGGTCCGCTCCCAGCGAGTCATGATCACTGTAGTGGAGCCGCTGTAGATGGGGCTGTTCATGGAACCGGTCATGCCGGTGACGTGGAAGAATGGCAAGGTGGCCAGCTGCACCGTACTCGCGGTGCTCAGGTTCCAGAAGGCCCGGTGCACGGCGGTAGCCATCACGCTGCGATGAGTATGCATGCAACCCTTCGGGGCGCCAGTGGTGCCGGAACTGTAGGGAATCACGGCGAGATCGGACGGGCCGGCGGTGTGCGCGGAGGGCGCATGGCCTTCCGCCAGCGCCTGTTCCCAGCTGACCATGCCGGCCAGTTCCTGCGACCAGACCGGAGCAGCGACTTCCGCTGGCAAGGCCAGGTCGGTGTCCGGGGCGATGTAGCTGTTGTAGGAAGCTACCACGATGTGGTTGAGATCGGTGGTCTCCAACAACGGGGCAATAAAGCCGGCCAGTTCCTGACCTACAAGGCAGACGTTGGCACCGGTATCAGCAATAAAGTGCTCCAGTTCTGCCGCTCGGTTCATCGGATTGACAGGGATTACCACGGCATCCGCCCGCAGAATGGCGTAATAAGCAATGACGTATTGCGGGGAGTTCTGCATGTACAGCAACACCCGATCACCTTTAGCGACGCCCTGGGCTTGCAGGTAGCCGGCCATGGCCTCGACTTCCCGGAACAGCTGGCGGTAGGTCATGGGTGCATCGTAGAAAACAATGGCGTTACGGTCCGGATAGCGCCGCGCTGAAATCTCAAGGTTGGTAAACACGCTGGTTCGTGGCAAGGCCAGGCTTTTGGGCAATTCCCTCGGCCACACGGCGTAATGGCGGGTAAATGACATTGTTGTGATCCCCTTTTTCGGTTCAGTGGGCCGCTGACGCGGCCAAATCAAAATCGTCAGCGCCGCCGGGCAGGCGGTCCTGGTGGCGTAATGGCGTAATGGCGATGGCTTTGTCCCGCAGCACGCTGGCGTCTTCATCGGGCGCCACAATGTGCCGGGAGCTGCGATCAAACCCCAGCCACCAGTACGGCAGGCTGCGGGCATCCTGGCCCGCCAGCAGAAGGGCGCGCTGTATCGAGCCATTGGACTCCCGGCACCAGCGAGCCTGGGTGATGGCAGCCGCCTCGCAGGCCGGAAAATTCACGTTCCAGGCCCGATTCAGGCCTGGCTGCCACAACCGCCTGATGACGGCTTCGCCATAAATGGAAACCGGCGACCAGTCCACGCCTTCGCGACTCAGAAACGCCTGGCTCAGTGCCATGGCAGGTATGCCCATGTGTTCGGCACTCAGCACCGCGCCGACAGTGCCGGAATACTGCACGGAATCGCTGATATTGGCGCCGCAGTTCACCCCGGAAAGCACCAGATCCGGCGGGGTTTCCCCGAACCACCGGGCCAGTGAATAGAGCACACAGTCCGCCGGGGTACCGGAGACCGCATAGCGCCTGTCATCCTGTTCATAAACGCGCAAAGGATCATGAATGGAGATACTCTGGCCGGCACCGCTGCGGTCATGCTCCGGCGCCACCACCCAGACCTCCTCCGCGAGGTTGCGGGCGATCTGCTCGAGCACTTTCAGGCCTGGTGCGTTGATGCCGTCATCATTGGTGATCAGGATGCGTTTGACGATGGGTTCGTTCATGACGATGGACCCTCACTGGCAATCCGCCAGCCGACGTCAGCCAGCAGGCTCGCGCGCCGGCCCACGTCCAGGGCATTGGCATTGGCCGCATTGCCATCCAGCGCTCGTTTGTAGACGCCCTGAAGAATAGACGCCAGCCGGAACAGGGAAAACGCCAGGAACACGTGCCAGTCAGCAATGCCATCCCGGCCGGTCTGCCGGCAGTACCGGGCTATGGTTTCCTGCTCATCGGGAATACCCAATGCTTCCAGATCTTCCCCCTGCAGTCCGCGCATGCCTTCCAGATCCGACGGCAGGTAATACGGCAGACAATAGTAGGCCAGGTCCGCCAGTGGGTGGCCAAGGGTGGAGAGTTCCCAGTCGAGGATTGCAATTACCTCGGGCCGGTCCGGCGCCAGCATCAGGTTGCCAAACCGGTAATCGCCATGGGCAATGGCGCACTCGTCGGTGGAGGGCAGATTCTCGGGCAGCCAGGCCATGAGTTTGTCCATCGCCGGCAGGTCGTCGGTTTTTGATGCCAGGTACTGTTTGCTCCACCGGGCAACCTGCCGGGCGACATAGCCTTCCGGACGGCCAAAATCGCCGAGGCCAACCGCATTCACATCCACCGAATGCAGTTGCGCCAAGGTGTCGATGGCGGAGTGATGGGCCGGTAACCGTTCGTGACGATCCAGCGCCCGCAGGGCAGAGTGGCTGACGATGCGGCCCTCAAGATAGTTCATGACATAGAACGGCGTACCGATGACATTACTGTCTTCACACAGGGTCCGGGTGGCCGGCACCGGGACACTGGTATGCTCGGACAGGGCACGCATGACTTTGTACTCTCGTTCTACCATGTGGGCGGAGGGAAGGGTTTTGCCAGGCGGCTTTTTGCGCAGCACGTATCGGCCGCTGTCGGTGTCCAGCAGGAACGTGGGGTTGGACTGCCCACCCTGAAACTGCCGGACATCAAGCCTTGTACCGAAACCGGGTATGGCTTCCTGCAGCCAGCTCAGAAGGCTGGCCTCATCGAATTTGTGGGCCGGGAGGACTTCTACCAGCTCTGGGGTGATGCTCATTTTTTGTTTTGCCTTCAGTTTTGGGGCGTCGGCCCCTAACAAATCGTTTCGCCGCCGTCGGCTACGATGACCTGGCCGGTGATGTAGGCGCTGGCTCGGGTGGAAAGAAACACCGCCAGGCCGGCGATATCGACCGGGTCGCCAATTCTGCGAAGCGGCGTTTTGTCTTCGGCGCGTTTGACCCGTACCGGGTCTTCCCACAGCGCCCGGGCAAAGTCGGTTTTGATCAGGCCGGGGGCGATGCTGTTAATCCGGATACCTTTCGGGCCCCACTCCACTGCCAGGTTCCGCGCCAGGGCAGCTTCTGCGGCCTTGGAAACGCCGTAGGTTCCAATGGTGGTGTTGCCCCGGATACCGGCGATGCTGGACAGCAGCACCACAGCGCCTTCGCCTTTTTCCGCCATCTGCGGCAGCACCATGTTGGTCAGCCAGAAGGTGCCCTTGACGTTGGTGTCCATGATCTTGTCCCAGGCGTCGTCGGTCATTTCAGCGGTGGTGCCGTACACAGGGTTGGTGGCGGCGTTACATACCAGCACATCGATAGTGCCCCAGGCCTCGTTGGTTTTATCCACCAGGTTCTGCAGCTGGTCTTTTTTACCGACATGGCAGGGAATGGCTATGGCCTCGTAGCCCTGGGCTTTCAGTTCACTGGCCACCTGCTCACAGGCCTCGGCCTTTCGGCTGGAGATCACGACTTTGGCACCCAGGCGGGCCATTTCTTCGGCAATGGCGCGGCCGATGCCTTTGGTGGAGCCTGTAATCAGGGCGACCTTGCCGGTCATATCAAAAAGCGGGTTAGTCATCGTTCCGTCCTCATACTCAAAGCTTTGGGAACGAACGGGGAGGAACCTGTCGGGACTGTGAAAAACATGGATGTTTTGCTCAAGCCTACAGGGACGTATTTACGGCGTGTCCCGGCAGGTTCCTCCCCGTTCATTCAAGCGCCCGACTCAGCGGGCCGGACAATCAGCGATATTGGCGAAGCTCAATCTTGGCGACAGAATCCAGATGCACCTCATCGGGCCCGTCTGCCAATCGCAGAGTCCGTACCTTGGCCCAGGCTTCGGCCAGGAAGGTGTCCTGGGAAACACCGGCGCCGCCGTGCACCTGAATCGCCCGGTCCAGCACCTTCAGCGCCATGCTCGGTGCAATAACCTTGATCATCGCGATTTCCTGACGGGCCACCTTGTTGCCGACGGTGTCCATCATATGTGCCGCCTTCAGAGTCATCAGCCTTGCCTGCTCGATCTCGATGCGACTGCGTGCAATGTCCTTGCGGATGGAATCAAAACTGGACAGCGGCTTGCCAAAGGCCTCCCGGGCATTGGCACGCTTGCACATCAGCTCCAGAGCCCGCTCGGCGACGCCGATCGTGCGCATGCAGTGATGGATACGGCCAGGCCCAAGGCGGCCCTGGGCAATCTCGAACCCCCGGCCCTCGCCCAGCAGGATGTTGCTCACCGGCACCCGCACGTTTTCGTAGTGAATCTCCGCATGGCCATGGGGAGCGTGGTCATAGCCGAACACCGTAAGGGGGCGAATCATTTTCACGCCCGGCGCATCCAGCGGCACCAGAATCATCGACTGTTGCTTGTGCTTCTCGGCCTGAGGGTCGGTCTTGCCCATCACGATGGCGATCTTCGAGGTGGTGGTCATGGCACCGGAGGACCACCACTTTTTGCCGTTGATTACGTACTCGTCACCCTCGCGGCGGATTTCACAGGCAATATTGGTGGCATCCGACGACGCGACATCCGGCTCGGTCATTGAGAAACAGGAACGGATCTCGCCATTCAGCAGAGGCTTCAGCCATTGCTCCTGCTGTTCTTTATTGCCATAGCGGGCGATGGTTTCCATGTTGCCTGTATCAGGAGCGGAACAGTTGAACACCTCGGGGGCCATGGCCGAGCGACCCATCACTTCACACAAGTGGGCGTATTCGTAGTTGGTCAGCCCGGCGCCGAATTCGCTTTCCGGCAGGAACAGGTTCCATAGGCCGGCGGATTTGGCCTTGTGTTTCAGCTCCTCAATAATCGGAACCGGCGCCCAGCGGTCTTGTGCCTGCTCTATCTGCTCATGATGCTTGTGCTCGTTCGGGTAGATATAGGCATCCATGAACTCGTTCAGCTGGTTCTGCAGCTGTTTCGCCTTGTCAGACAGTTCAAACATGTCCGCTTCCTCTTGGTGTTGTTGGCATTAAGTCGGTAACCGTTCCGTCAGATCGGAACGCCCTCTGGTTTGTCGCTGCCGGACCGGATCCGGAATGTACCTTCGGCGATGGCCAGCAAGCTGCCCTTGTCGTCATGAACCTCACCCGTACTGTTGAAAATCCGGGTGCCTCCGGCGCGCTTACGCCCGGTCACCCTGATCGTACCTCCGGAGCACTGCCCGGTGAATGTGGTGGTCAGGGACAGGGTGATGGCCTTACGCATCCGCCCCGGGTAGGGGCAATAGGTGCCTGCCTGGGCCAGCACAATATCCAGCAGGGAGGTAAGCACGCCCCCATGGATCACCCCTCCCAGGTTCAAGTGCCGGGGCTGCAGTTCCAGCTCAAGCACTGCCTCGTCTTCTTCCCAGGACACCTGACGATAACCCAGCAGGCTGTGAAAGCCGGGCAGGTCCTTACCGTCGGCAAACAGGGGCTCTTGATCATTCATTACACTTTCATTCCTGGCAGGTTAAGGGATGCGGTATTGCCGCCGTCCACAGGCAAGGACTGGCCGGTGATGTAGCTGGCATCGTCGCTGGCCAGAAACAGGATTGCCGCGGCGATTTCTTCCGGATTACCGTACCGGCGCAGCTCACAGCGGGCGCCGAGCTTATGAGCTTTTTCATTGGCCCTAGCGTAGTCGAAAATCGCCCGGGTCATGCCGGTTTCCACCAGACCGGGACACACTGCATTTACCCGCACGTTGTCGCCGCCCAGGTCACAGGCGGCGGTCATAGTCAGATTGATGACGCCGGCTTTGGAGGCACTGTAGGCGTTGCCGCCCGCGCCGGATCGGATACCTGCCACCGAAGCAGTATTGACGATAGCGCCGAGCTTGCGGGCCTGCATGTGGGGCGCCACGTGCTTGATCAGCAGCATGGTGCCTGTCAGGTTCACCGATAGCACCTGGTCCCACTCGGCACGGTCGTTGTCGGTCACCGGCGGATGGCCCTGACCGGTACTGGCAATGCCGGCGATATTGCATAGCACGTCTATCTGACCGAAGCTGGCGATAGCCTCGTTGACCAACGCATCTACCTGGGCTTCGTTGGCCACATCCACCAGCCGTCGGAGGCGCTGGGCTTGCTCGGGCAACTGGTTTTCAGTTTCCACCAGACCGGCCTCAGAGGTATCCGCCAGGATCACGGACGCACCCTCCCGAGCGAGTCGCACAGCCGTCGCCCGACCAATGCCGCTGCCGGCGCCGGTGACAATGGCTACCCGTTGATCAAACCGTCCCATATGCCGATGCTCCCCGTTCTGTCTCATTGTTGTTGCTGGTGCTGGGGTCTTTCCATTCAGTTAATTTGTCACGCCTGTTGGTTTTGAGTCAATATAATCGGAAGTTAATTTCACTAGATAAAACACGGTAACGCTTGAGGGGCAAAAAATGGAAAGTGGCAAGCGAGACATGACGGTCTATGCGCCAATCGATCCCGGTGAGTCCATGGACGCAATCGGAAATCGTATCCAGCAACACGCCCAGATCCGTGGCAGCCACCGGGCCCTGATTGACGAACAGGGAGCCCTGGACTGGCGAAGCCTTGTCGACCAGGTTAACCGTATTGCCAACCGGTTACGCGAGGCCGGTCTGCGACCGGGCGAGTCTGTGGCTGCCTTGTCAGGAAACAGCCGGAACGATGTCGCCCTGTACCTTGGAACTCTGGTGGCCGGGGGCTGTATGGTGCCACTGTCTGGCATGGCCAGTACCGAAGCACTTGCCCTGATGGTGGCGGATTGCGAGGCACGCTTTCTGTTCATTTCCGGCCAACAGCGGGAGCTGTTTGGCCGCCTTCGAGCACTGCTGACCAAGGTACCCGGCGAGCGCATCATCAGCCTGGCCGGCGCCCTGGACGGAGCCGATTACTCCCTGGTTGACTGGCTGGCGCAGACCGCGGCCACCGCCCGGCCCGAGCCGGTCACCCTCAACGATCCGTTCAATATCATTTACAGCTCCGGCACCACAGGCACGCCCAAAGGGATCCTGCACGATTACCGCTTCCGCCAGCGTCAGATGGTCAGAATGAGCCGCTATGGGCTGGACGGCGAGGCTATCAACCTCGTATCAACGCCACTTTATTCCAACACCACCCTGGTTTCAGTGTTACCCACGCTCTACCACGGCGGCACTCTGGTGCTGATGGCGAAATTTGATGCCCACAGGTTCCTGCAACTTGCCGAAACCCACCGTGTTACGCACGCCATGCTGGTACCGGTGCAATACCAACGGATCCTGGCGCAGCCGGATTTTGACCGGTTTGACCTCTCCAGCTTCAAGCTGAAGCTCTGCACCAGTGCCCCGTTGCGGTCGGCGGTGATTGCCGATGCCATGGCACGCTGGCCCGGCAACCTCAGGGAGGTCTATGGCCTTACCGAAGGCGGTATATCCACCAGCCTCGACTGCGCTGCCCACCCGGACAAATGGGACTCGGTTGGTGTACCCACCCAGGGCGCGGAGGTGCGAGTAATTGGCGAGGATGACCGTGAGCTGCCCCGGGGCGCCACTGGCGAGATCGTGGGCCGCGCCATTTCCATGATGCGCGGCTATGTGAATCGCCCGGAGCTGACCCGGGAGATTCTCTGGACGAGCCCGGAGGGTGAGGTGTATTACCGCAGTGGTGACATGGGACGAATCGACGAGGACGGTTTTATCTACATCCTTGATCGACGGAAGGATATGATCATTTCCGGCGGCTTTAACATCTATCCGGTGGATCTGGAAAAAGTACTGCTGTCGCATCCGGCGGTAGCCGACGCCACGATCATCGGTATTCCCAGCGAACAATGGGGGGAAACGCCCCTGGGCCTGGTGGTTCTCAAGCCCGATCGTGATGAGACCGAACACGGGATACTGGAGTGGGCCAACACACAGTTGGGAAAATCCCAGCGTCTGGCGGCCATTGAATTCCGTGCCACGTTGCCCCGCTCTGCCATTGGCAAGGTGCTGAAACGGGAACTTCGCGCGCCTTACTGGCCCGGAACCTGAGGCGGCGCGAGACAGATAGGCCGTCGGAACTGTTGACGTTCAACCCATGAACTATCCTTTTATGAATTCTGTAATCAAAGACCGATCAACCGCCTATTGCAAAAAACAAGACATGTGTTAGATTCAGAAAACTATGATTCACCATGCAGTCGCCAATTCTGCACAGTGAAACAAAGAAAGATCCATTGGTCATAACTAAACAGTCATTTAATGCACAAGTACAACAACGAAAGAGGCCTATCATGACTCTAGTTAACAACGCTCGAAGAAAACTGACCGTCTTTGCCTCGGCACTGACCCTTGGTTTGTCAGCCGCGCTGGCTGCCACGCCGGCCGCTGCGCAAGACACCGTAACCTGGAAGGTCCAGTCCCACTGGCCCGGCTCCAGCAGCTCCTACACAGACAGCCTTGGTCGCATCAAACGCGTTCTGGAAGAGCGCACTGATGGCCGTCTTAAGCTGCAGCTTTACGAGGCCGGCGCCCTGTTCAAGGCCAAGGACACATTCAACGCCGTCAGCCGTGGCATCCTGGAAATGGGCACCATCTCCCCATCGTATGCCCAGGACAAGGTTTCACTTGCCGGTATCGCCTCAGGTCTGCCGTTTGCCTTCCGTAATGTCTGGGAAGCCGCCTACTTCCACCAGAACATGGGATTCGAACAGATGCTCCGTGACGAAGCTGCAGAGCACGGTGTCTACTGGGCCACGGACAAGGTTTACCCGACGGAGATGGTCGTGAAAGAGCCGATCGAAAGCTGGGACGACTTCACCAGCCTCAAGATCCGTTCGTCCGGCGCTCTCCAAAGCTTCCTGACCGAAGCCGGCGCCGCCGCCTCCTATATTCCGGGCAGCGAACTCTACTCGGCGCTGGATTCCGGCATTGTCGACGGTGCCCACTGGGGCGCGGCCCAGGGCGCCTACAGCATGGGCCTGTATGAAGTAGCCAAATATCATGTACAGCCTGCCCTGAACATTGCCGGCACCGACGTGATCATCGTCAGCCAGAAGGCTTTGGACAAGCTGCCTGAAGACATGCAGAACATCGTCAAGGACGCCTTGAACGAACAGTTCTGGATCCGTACCAACGAGTACCAGTACAAAGAGCGCATCACCCTCGCCAAGGCCATCGAAGAACAGGGCGTGCAGCTCAATGTGTTGCCGGACGAAGTCCAGGACAAGCTGGTTGCCACGGCCCAGGCCATGTGGGATGAGGAAGGCAAGCGCAGCGAAAACGCCAAGAAGGCATTGGACATGCTGAAAGGCTACCTGGCCGACCTCGGTTACCTCTGATCAGCCGTTGCTCCGACCAAGGCCGGGGTTCCTGACCCCGGCCTTTCTGTCCCTGAACCAAACCAGTATCCCGTGGGAGATTGCCGTGAGTGTGATGATCGCCGCATTCATGAGAGGGGTTACCCGTCTCAATGATGTTATCGGCCGGTGGGTAGCCCTTCTGATCTTCGCGATGTTCGCGTTCCTGTTGCTGGAAGTGGGTTTCCGCTACCTGTTCAATTCCCCCACGGTCTGGACCAATGAACTGACCCAGATGCTCTTCGGTATCTATGCGGTGATGTCGGGCGGCTACATCATGGCCCACCGGGGCCACGTGAACGTGGACCTGCTGCATTCCCATCTGAGACCACGCAAGCGCGCGGCCCTCGATATTGCGACCTCCCTGGTGTTCTTTATTTTCACCCTGGCCCTGCTGTGGTTCGGGATCGACATGGCCCAGGAATCCATGTCCAGCTGGGAAACCTCCTACTCCGCCTGGAATCCACCCATCTGGCCGGTGAAGCTGGCCATTCCCATCGGCACCGCGCTGCTGGTTCTGCAAGGGCTGGTCAAACTGCTTGAAGACATCGCCGTGGCGTTCAACCTGGATTACTACATGCCCGAACAGTCCGAATCTGAAGGAGATCAGCTGTGAGCATTGAAGCCCTGACGCTCCTGTTCTTCGGTTCACTGCTGTTTTTCCTGCTTCTGGGCCTACCACTGGCGTTCGTGCTCGGCGGCGTCTCGGTGGTGTTCCTGTATTTCACCTGGGGTTTTGATTCCTTCTACATGGTTGCCTCTCAGATCTGGGGCACCATGGAAAGCTTTACCCTGGTCGCCATCCCTTTGTTCGTGTTCATGGCCATGATTCTGGAGCGCACTGGTGTGGCCCGGGATCTGTACCGGATGATGCACCTTTGGTGCGGCGGCCTGAGAGGCGGGCTTGCCCTCGGTACCCTTGGCATCTGCGCAGTGTTTGCCGCTATGGTCGGTATCAGTGGCGCTGCAGTGGTTGCCATGGGCACCATCGCCCTGCCGTCCATGCTGGAGCGAGGCTACGACAAGAGCATGGCCCTGGGCGTAATCAATACCGGCGGTGGCTGGGGCATCCTGATTCCGCCCAGCATCCTGATGATTCTCTACGCATTGATCACCGGAGTGTCTGTCGGCCAGATGTTCGCCGCCGGCATCATGCCCGGCGTTCTTCTGATGGTATTGACCGCCATCTACATCATTGTGCGCTGCCACCTGCAGCCGGAACTGGCCCCGGCGCTGCCAAAAGAAGACCGGGGCACCTGGCCGGAAAAACTCCGTGCCCTGCGTGCTGTGCTGCTCCCAATCGGCGTTGTCGTTATGGTGCTGGGCTCCATCATCGGCGGTATCACTACCCCGACTGAGGCCGCTGCCATGGGCGTTCTGGGCGCCCTGATATCGGCGGCAGTGTACCGGCAGTTCAAGTGGAGCATTCTGAAGGAAGCCGCCATCCGCACGTTCAAGCTTACCGGCATGATCATGTGGATCCTGTTTGCCGCCCATGCCTTCAGCGCCGCCTACCAGAGCATGGGCGCCCAGGAGCTGATCGAAGGCCTGATGAACATGGTCCCCGGTGGCCCGTGGGGCATCATCATCGCCATGATGGTGATCGTGTTCCTGCTGGCCATGGTGCTGGATCCGGTAGGCATCATGCTGATCACCCTGCCGGTGTTCATGCCGATTGTTGAGTCCCTGGGCTTCGACCCGATCTGGTTCGGCATCCTGTTCGTGATCAACATGGAAATCGGATACATGACGCCGCCCTTCGGCTTCAACCTGTTCTATCTGAAGGGCATCGTGCCGCCGTCAATCACCATGAAAGACATCTACAAGTCGATCATTCCCTTCGTAATTGTGGAGATCATCGGCATCATCCTAATCATGATCTTCCCGGAAATCGCCACATGGCTGCCGGATATGTTTTTCTGAACCTGACCTGAAAGGAAAGTTGCCAGCCAAAGCGGGTGAGCGCTAATCTCGTGCGACTTCCGGACAAAGGAACCGGAAGCCCACACAAGGAGAACAGCCATGCATAACCCGCAACGAGAGCCGATGCTGGCGTTGACCAGCGCCATCCTCACAGTCTTTTTCTTCCTGCTTCCGTTACTCCCTGCCCAAAGCCAGGCCGACACCCTTTCCGATCAGCGAGTGGCCTCGTTTATCGAAAGCGTTCGGGCTGCACAAACACTGGCACCGGAATTCGAGGAGCTGGAGCGTCAGATGGACAACCAGAACGAAAGCACCATGCCGGATTTCTCCCGGATCGTGTCGGAATCCCTGGAGCAGATGAAGGGCCATGAAGCCTATGGCCGCCTCGAAGACGTGGTGCAGGATCACGGCTTCGACAGCCTGGAATCCTGGGGTGCCACCGGAGACCGGGTTTTCCAGGCCTGGATGGCCATCGAAATGGCAGAGCAGAAGCCGGCCGCCAGGCAGGAGATGGAAGCCGCGCTCGCCGAGATGGAAAACAGCCCTCATATGACGGCCGAACAGAAAGCCCAGATGCGCGCCATGATGGAGGGTGCGATGGGCGCAATGCAAAGCGCGAGCAACGCTCCGGCGGCAGATATCGAGGCGGTGCGTCCCCATGTAGAGGCGCTGAGACAGCTAGGCGAGGAGTAGGAAGCAGCCACCGGAAAACAGAAAGCCCGGCAAGTGATCTTGCCGGGCTTTCTCATTGCCAGGTTTCATTCAACCGTGATGTGGATACCTTTGCTCAGGACATCAGGTTGTAGAAAAAGACAATTGCAACTGCGATGGGAGTCACGAACCGGATCAGGTTGTACCAGAGGGTAAAGGCTCCTCCCTGAAGGGCCAGATCGGATTTCAGCGACTCTTTGGCCACGAACCAGCCGACAAATACCGCCGTCAGCAAACCGGAGAGCGGCAGCAGCACGTTGGCTGTGAAGAAGTCCAGAAGGTCAAAGATGGTCTTGCCTTCGAAGCGCTCAAACATGGCGAGCGGCGCGACGTCGGCCCAGACATTCAGCGACAGAATCGAAGCAATGCCCAGCGCCCAGCAGAGCACACCGACAAGGATGGAACTGCCTGTACGGGCCAGGCTGGTTTTTTCCTCAACCCACTCAACTACCGGCTCCAGCAGGGAAATACCGGAGGTCCAGGCGGCGAACAACAGCAGGATAAAGAACAGGGTGCCAAACAGGCCGCCCATGGGCATATTGCCAAAGGCCAGCGGCAGGGTCTGGAAAATCAGTCCGGGACCGGCACCGGCTTCCAGACCGTTGGCAAACACCACCGGGAAAATGGCCAGACCGGCCAGGAGTGCGATGACGGTATCCATGATGGCCACGCTGACAGCGGTGCGACCAATGGACACATCCCGACCCAGATAGGAACCGTAGGCCATCATGATGGCCATACCGAGGCTCAGGGTAAAGAAGGCGTGGCCAAGGGCGATCAGAACCCCGTTGATGGTCAGGGCACCAAAATCCGGCATAAACAGGAAGCTGACGGCCTCACCAAAATGGCCTGTCGTGGTGGCATAACCTACCGCCACCAGCAGCAACAGAAACAGGGCCGGCATCAGGATGGTAACGGCCCGTTCCAGGCCTCCTTTCAGTCCCTGAGACACCACCAGAATAACCAGCGCCATGAAGATCGTGTGCCAGAGCAGCAGCTGCCCGGGGCTGGCCAGCAGGCCGCCGAACAACTCACCGATGGAGTCTGCGGTGCCACCGGTAAAGTCGCCCATGGCGGCATGTCCCACATAGGACGCTGCCCAGCCGCCGATCACCGAGTAGAAAGAGAGGATCACAAAGGCCGCGATCATCCCGATGATGGCCGAGATCCGCCAGCCCGGCGCGCTGAGGTTGCGCTCTGCCACCAGCCGCATGCTGGTGATGGGGTTATGTCGGCCATTCCGGCCGATAAACACTTCCGCCATCATGATGGGGATACCGATCACTGCGATACACAGCAGATAAACCAGCACGAAGGCGCCACCACCGTTTTCGCCAGTAACGTAGGGGAACTTCCAGATATTACCGAGACCGACGGCCGAACCGGTTGCCGCCAGAATAAACGCCAACCGGGAAGACCAGAGACCACGGGCGGCCCCTGAACCGTTGCCCGAAACCGAGTTGGACTGAGTCATGTTGTGTTCCTGTGCTTTTGGCTGAGGAATGTCTTCAAAAAGGGATAGCCACGGCGTTGCCGGGGCAATTGGGGCGGGATTCTGCCAGCACTGGCGCGTCGATGCCAGTGCTGGCGCACTCCCGGTCCGGATTGGTCCGGCGGGAGGAAAAGGAAGCTAAAGCTAACTAGCCGTTTTTGCTGATAAACCTGGCTATCAGGTCTTTCAGGCCACGGGACATGGCGCTGAGCCGGTCACTGCTCTGCTTGGCGGAGTCGGCCTGGGCATCACTATGATCGGCCAGCTCGGCAATATTGGTAATCTGGCGATTGATCTCGTCGGACACCTGGCTCTGCTCCTCAAAGGCCGCAGACATACTGATAAAGCTGTCGGAAATGGTCTGGATCGAGGTCACGATATCGCGCAGCGAGTTCTCGGCCTCCCGCACCTTTTCAAGGCCCTGACCGGCAACAGCCTCACCGTCCCGGGTTGCCTGGACCGCCGAGTCCACCTGCTGACGGAAATCATCGATCACGTTCTGGATCCGCACGGTGGATTCCCGAGTCCGGCGGGCCAGTGAGCGCACCTCATCCGCTACCACTGCAAACCCCCGGCCCTGCTCACCGGCACGCGCCGCTTCGATAGCCGCGTTCAATGCCAGAAGGTTGGTTTGCTCGGCAATCTCGGAAATCAGGTTGGCGGCTTCACCGATGCTGTTGGTGGACTCACCCAGCTTGCTGATCGTCGAACCAATACCATTTACGCGGGTTACCAGCTCTTCAATCGCAACCAGCGCTTCGGCGCTCCGGTCGCTGCCCACACCCGCAAGACGATTGGCCTCCTCGGCTTCACGGGCGTTACTGGTCACCGACTCGGCCACTTCCTGGATTGAGGCGGTCATTTCATTGATGGCCGAGGCAGTCTGATCGGTTTCCGCCCGCTGCCGGGCGATCGCCGCCGCGCCATCGCTGATATAGCCGTGAGAAGCCCGCGCCTGCTCGTAGAGCAGTTCTGCCTGGTCATCAATCCGCGCCAGGGCCGTCCGAACCCGGGCCTCTTCACTGACCAGCAACAGCGACAGCTGCGAGAACAGTCCGCGTTCGTCGCTGTAGGTACGGGCAACAATGGGATCCCGGAAGGCATCTGGGCGAAGGTCCAGCAGCTTGCGCAAGCGAGCGGCCAGGGAGTTGAACACGAGGCCGAACCCTAGCGCGTGACCCACAACAATCAGGCCTGCTGCCAACCAGGGTTGGTTGATCTTGAGGGCACCAAGGCTGAGTACCAGCGACACCAGGAATGGCCAGCCGGAACGGAGCATCGACAAGGCACGATTGCTGAAGGATGAGGTCATCTTCCCGGCAGAGATCTTGGAATACAGCCGCTCGGCCCTGGCGATCTGCTCGCGGGTCGGCTCGACCCGAACCGACTCGAAGCCCACCATCTGGCCGTTCTCACGGATCGGCGTAACGTAAGCACTTACCCAGTAATGGTCTCCGCTCTTGGCGCGGTTCTTGACCACACCCATCCAGGCCTTGCCGGCCTTCAGGTAATCCCACATATCCTTGAATACGGCCTGGGGCATGTCCGGATGGCGGATGATGTTGTGAGCCTGGCCAATCAGTTCTTCCCGGGAGAAACCGCTGATTTCCACAAACTCTTCGTTGCAGTAAGTAATTACCCCTTTAAGGTCCGTGGTCGTAATCAAACGCCCGCCTTTCCGCATTTTGATTTCACGCTGGGTGACAGGGAGATTCTTACGCATAAACAGACCTTCTGACTCGGAACTGACCACGGGAATAAGTATGAGCGAACAGGGGAAACCTCCGATGGACATCATTAATGTTCATCAAAGACTACCCTGCGCATGAAAAGCATATCGGCAGCGTTAAACGGAACCTTAGTCCGTGCACTTACTTATGTTGCAGCGGCCAACCTGGCTCGGGGATGGAAACGGGCATTCACCCAGAGGGAGAAGGCAATGACCCCGCCACCGATGGCCAACCTCAACAAATCGGCATCACGATTCCAGATCAGCAGGTTGACTAGCAGGCCTGCAGGCACCAGCGCATTGTTCATGATAGCCAGGGTGCCGGCGTCAACCACACAGGCACCCCGGTTCCACAGGAACAGCCCCAGGCCGGAGGCAGCAAGCCCCAGCCATGCCAGGATGCCCCACTGTACCGGTGTGGTCGGCAGCTTCTCGGCATTGCCGAATATCAGGAAGGACGGCAACGCAATAATCAGGGCGCCAAAGAAGAAATAGCCGAAGGTTCGGTAGGCAGGCATGTCGGTGGCGTAGTGCTGCATCACATGCTTGTAACCCACCTGGCCGGCGGCAAAGGTAAAATTCGCCACCTGCAGCAAAAGGAAACCGGTAATGAAGTCCTCACTGAGCCCGTCGTAGCGTATGATACCCGCCCCGACAGTTGCGATGGCTGCAGCCAGAAGCGCCACCGGTGAAAACCGGCGAAACAGGGCGTCATCCAGCAGAGTCACATACAGCGGCGTGAAAATCGTGAACAGCAGGACTTCCGGGACGGTCAGGTAGCTAAAGGACCGGTACAGACAGAGGTAGGTAATCCCGAACTGCAGCATGCCGGTAACCAGAATACCCAGCTTCTGTCCGGAAGCCACGCCCCGCCAACGGGTGAACGGCAGAAAGACCAGGGCACCGAGCAGCACTCGGCTGAGCACCGCAAAATCGCTGTCCACCTGGCCGGCCAGAAATTCGCCGATCAGACTGAATGAAAACGCCCACAGAACGGTAACAAAAACCAGAAGTCCCATCGCCACTGCCATCTGTTGTGATCAAGGCGCGTACTTTAACGGTTTTCGGAGAAACTTGCAGTGCAGAAACACGGGATAAAACCCCATGGATGAGATCCACCAGCCATTACCGGAACCCCGCCAGCCGCTGGTCACCAGAACACTGACAGAGTGGCGAACCCTCGCGATTCTGGGCGGGCCGATCCTGATCGCCCAACTGGCCCAGATGGCCAACGGCGTGATCGATACCATCATGGCCGGCCACGCGAGCGCCGAGGATCTTGCGGCAGTGGGTATTGGTAGCAGCCTGTGGATGCCCCTGTTCCTGTTTTTCATGGGCATGCTGGGGGCACTGCAGCCCATTATTTCCGGCTACAACGGTGCCCGGGAGGTGGGGAAAATCATGCCTGCAACCTGGCAGGGGCTGTACCTGGCCGCCGCCGGATCCGTGATCATGATCCTGCTGCTGACACACGTGCACCCGGTGCTGGCGCTTCTGAACCTGGAAGCCAATACCGCACGCATCACCCAGGGCTACCTCAACGCCTTCGCCTGGGGCATCCCGGCGCTGCTGTTAATGACGGCACTACGGGGCCTGACCGATGGCCTCGGGCACACCCGCGTGATCATGGCATTCTCTGTACTCAGCACACTGATCAATCTGCCGATGAACTACATCTTCATCTACGGCAAGCTGGGGCTGCCTGCGATGGGTGGTGTTGGTTGTGGCTGGGCCACGTCAATTTCCAACGGCGTCGCGGCAGCGGCATTGCTGGTGTACCTGAACCGCAGCCGGGTTTACCGTCAGTTCCACCTGATTGCCGACTGGGTAAAGCCGGATCTGGCAGGCATTCGCTACATCCTCGGCATCGGCGTGCCCATCGGCTTTACCATCTTCGTTGAGGCAAGTCTGTTCTCGGTGATCGCCCTGTTTCTCGCGCCCCTTGGCCCGGTTGTGGTCGCCGGCCACCAGATTGCCCTGAACGTGGTGTCTTTGCTGTTCATGCTGCCGTTGAGCATAGGCATGGCGCTGACTCTGCGAGTCAGCTTCCTGATGGGCGCCCAGGCGCCCAACACCGCGCGGCTGATCTCCCGCAGTTCGCTGATCCTCGCGGCGGCCACGGCACTGATCTTCGCAATACTGCTGTTCGTGTTCTCCCCGGAGATCGCAGCACTCTACACCAATGATACCGAGGTTCAGGCGGTCACCGTCAGGCTCCTGATGTTCGCGGCTCTGTTCCAGATTGCCGACGTGATCCAGGTAACCTGCATCAGCGCCCTGCGCGGCTACAAGGACACCCGCATTCCCATGTTCATCATGCTGTTTTCATTCTGGGGCGTGGGCATGCCGCTGGGGTATGTGCTGACCTTCACGGACTGGCTGCTGCCGGCCATGGGAGCCGCCGGCTTCTGGGTAGGTCTGACGGGCGGGCTGGCATCGGCCAGCATTCTGCTGGGCTGGAGACTATTCCTCTATGCCCCTGAGGGCATTCGGGCAGCACCGGCTGCAGGCTCCGGCCCCGGCTGATCATCAGAAAACACAACCCGGTCCCGGCCAGTTTCCTTGGCTTCATAAAGCGCGGCATCCGCCCGGGCCAGCCAGCTGTCAACACCTTCTCCGTGTCCTAGCAGCGCCACGCCAAACGAGGCAGTGACCGTACCGCCGGGGTGCTTCATGTACTTGCGCAGAACCTGCTGCAGGTTGTTCATGACGGCCTTCAGGCCAATGCCATCAACTCCCGGCAAAAGCAGCACAAACTCTTCACCACCATAACGGAACAGCTGGTCTGATTTGCGCGTATTCTGCTTCAGCAGGGCAACCAGGTCCGTCAGCACATCATCACCAACACCATGGCCATGTTCATCGTTGATCTTCTTGAAATGATCGATATCCAGCAGAACCAGGGCATAGGGCAACCCGGTACGCTCGGCATTCGCCGCAGCCAGATCCAGCTCCTGATCCATTGACCGCCGGTTCTTGATACCCGTGAGCGGATCAATGGTCGCCAGGTGCTCCAGGCGCTCTCGCTGATCATGGTTCCTGTGGGCAAAGACATAGGCGCAGGCACTGACCACGAAAGCCGTAGAGGCAAAAGACCACATCTGAACGTCAGAGCGGAAAGCACCGCCATGAACCATCAGGGCAACGACCGAGGCAATGTTCAGCGCTACCGCAATCCTAGGGTTTACAAGAAAGAAGGTAGTGACAAGGCACGGGTACAACCAGAACAAACCCGGCTCGCCTACCACAATTCCGACGACGACCGCACCGCCACAGGCAATACTGGCCACAACCACGCCACTTCTCCGCGTGTCCCCGGTTACCCATGCATAGACCAGCGCCGAGCAGATACCGAGAAGAATCGTTGTATCCACCAGTCCGGCCAATAGATTTCCCTGCAGGTAGCGCATCACGGCAAATGGAGTAATCCCCAGGAACGCGCTCACCCCCAGAAGGGTGATGATCGATAATCGGAAATCGGTCTTAAGGCGATGGAGCATTTAGGGAGGCTCTGAATAAGTCTCCAAAATCAGCGATAATACGGCCATCGTCAATCGCATAGGATCGTTGCCAGCATGGATCAGATCACCTTCTCCGAAGCCGAATACCAGACCAAGAAGCGCAAGACCCGTCGCGAGATCTTTCTGGAACGGATGGACAAGCTGATTCCGTGGAAGCAGTTGGAGAAGAAGGTAGCCCGTTATTACCCGAAGGGCCGGAACGGACGGCCCCCTTATCCGCTGCCTGCCATGCTGCGGGTTCACTGCATGCAGTTGTTCTATAACTTGAGCGATCCGGCCATGGAAGACGCGCTGTACGAGATCGAATCCATGCGGCACTTCGCGGGTCTGAAG
>NZ_FONF01000053.1:0-3488 GCF_900112835.1 Marinobacter sp. DSM 26671
CTTGAAGCCTTGCTGCCCTGGAATGCCGAGTTGCAGGCTTTGAAAAAAGTGGCTCAATACGATTAGGGCAAGAGGGTCGATTTAACGGCGCTTACACCGCGCAACGAATTCCAAGAGTTCGAGATAATCTCGGCTCTGATGATAAAGCTTTGATTCCGCAAGAAGCTCATCGAGAACCTGCCTCTCTTTCTCATGTTCGAAAAGATCACCTTGTGAAGACACAGCGCATACCAGCAATACCTAGTGAAGATTTTCGGCACGCATCAGTGGTGAAACACCGCGGATGCCCTGACGAGTCGAGTTTCCTGGCTTCGTTCAGCATCAGCCTGCGCCGCAATAACTGATCTAGATTCAAGTCAAACGCATATTGCTCAGGCTGCAGCGCTGCTGGTATGTGAATACTAACCGGCCTGGTTTGTCCAATACGACTGCACCCCAACCTACCTAGACCCAGCCTCCAAAATATACTAACTTCGAGTATGCCAGGCCATTATTTTGCATAGCCCGCCAAACCATATCGAATATGTCAGGGCTTCTACAGTGACTTCAGGGTTTGTGGAGTCAGAATTGGTTAGGTGGCCTAGGAAGGACGTTGTTGATTGCATGGAGTAAAGCATGTCCGAAACTGCTATCAGATATCTCACCATGCTCCGTTTGGTTCCAAGATATCCAGGGACTATAACCACTACGGAACTGGCTGAACGTTTAAGTGACCGTGAGATGCCAGTAACCAAACGATCGATTCAGCGCGATCTCGAAAAACTCTCAGCATTCTTTCCACTGGTCGTCGACGCCGAATGTCGCCCGTTCCGCTGGTCCTTTGAACGGGATGCAGCACTTGATCTCATTCCGGCTCTCGATCTCCCCGCAGCGCTAACCTTTGAGCTTGCCCATGCTTATTTGCGACCGATCCTTCCTCCAAGGGCGCTCTCTCATCTTAAACCCCATTTCGATGCAGCACAGCGCATTCTGGCACGAGAGAGAAGCGGCCTGGGCGGGTGGCCTGATAAGGTCAGGGTTATTAATCGAGGCCTTGACAGCCACATGCCTGAGGTTGAAACCGATGTGCTGGAGACGGTCACTGAAGCTTTGCTGCGCGAATTTAAATGCAAGCTTGTCTACAAGGCCAGAAACTGGCCACAACCTGAAGAAATACTGGTGAACCCTTTGGGCCTGGTCTTCCGCGATCCAAACGTTTATCTGATCGGAACAATTGAAGGTCGAGAGGGAATTCGCCAGTTGGTTCTGCATCGGTCATCAGAAGGCCGATTGTTAAAAAAGCCTGTTGAACGTCCCGATGGTTTCGATCTCGACCTTTACATTGCCTCTGGCGCGATGGGGATTCTGCATTCCGATAAACCCGTGTTTCTTCATCTCCGCTGCGACAAACCTGTGTTAAATCATCTGGCCGAATCGCCGCTGGGTTTTGATCAGGTGATGACCGATATTGACGAGAATTCCTTTGATGTAAAAGTGACCGTTGGCGACACTCAAGACTTGCGGTGGTGGCTCACCGCACAGGCAATGCACCTCGACATTATTGAACCAATTTGGTTGCGGCGGGAAATATGCGCCAATCTTGCCAATGGGCAGGCACGCAATAAAGAAATGACATCGCAGGAAATGCCTTTAAAACATCTACTGAGCTCGCGACCATAGCTGTCGCATTGCTCGTTTAAACTCGCTTTAGATGTTGCTGTGTAGCTCACTGGTTCAAGGGAAGCAGTACAAAGGTGAGGGCCGAGTAATGGTGTTTATCGAACTCCAAATACTCGTGGGGATGCTTCGGCAAGGAACGAAATGCTGGCTGACCCATGGTCTCGAAAACTGTTTGCCCGTTACCCAGCAGCCGCCGAAACGGGCGGCTGTTTAAGCAGGTGGTTTCGAAAAAGCGCATCTAAGTTTGCTGAGGGAATTTTGACCTGCACTCAAGTTTAGCGACTCCGCCTGTCGCCACCGCGCCTTAAAGTGGACACATGAATCAAAGTGCTCAAGCCCTTTTTGCGTTTCCGCTATAGGCTAGAAGGCGGCAGATTGATAAATACAGGTTGAGGCAGCGCACTGCGGCACATCTTATTTCGAGCTTAAACGGCAAACGTTTTCGCCTGCGACGAAAAGTGCAGCATGATCGCGAACCTTTATTTGACAGCACCAAACGGGGATTGATGTTTTATCGCTTGGACGAAGTGGAGTGAGAATGAAGCCCATCACTTCATGACGACCACAATTTAGAACAGCATTTAAAACATAAATATAGGATGCACCAATGGCAGCCAATACCGCTTTTATGCAGATCGGCCAGTCTCACCCTAATCATGGCGGAGTCCATCCCGAAGCGATGCTCAGTTTCAGTGAAGGCGACAGGCCTGCCTGGCAATTGCGTTACTTTTCTGACCGTGATGAGGACATCAACACCAAGTTTTCTCACATCTGGATTCCTACTAGAGGACATACACTGGAGGATGGCTTACTGATGGCGGCCTGCTTTTTAGAATCGAATTCCCCAATTCACGATATGATCGCCAGCCATACCCGCAAGTTCAAACAACCGCGGTTTGATCTATCCAAGGATATCGAAGGGCAATTCCACCAAAAACTGCTGAATCTATTGCAGGAAGCGACACTGTCCAAAAAGTACGTCATTCACCTATTGGACAGAAGTTATCTTAGAAAACAGTTGGGGAGCCTTTACATGTACTCCATGAACCTGGAAGTCACTATGAGCATCTATCGCCGTGAATTTTCCTCTTGGGGGAACGACTGGTTTACACAAGGAGCCCTTCCAATCGTTCACTAGGCCTCCCATGTGTAGTGGTCAACTAATCCCGGACAGTATTTTAAGGTTTTCCTCTGCTGCAACGGGAGGAATGCCACCGTTGAACGTATGAGGTCTTTGCCGGTTGTAGTAGTCCATCAGATAGCCACCAACATCTTTTTGGGCCTCAGGCAGATTCCGATATCCCAGGGCCGGTACCCACTCAGATTTCAGACTTCGGAACAGCCTCTCCATCGGGGCATTGACGCTCCTATGTCAAGGAATAGCATTCATTGTCCCAAGGTCTCCCATGATTAACGGGTACAATTCTCGGGCAATGTATCGCTTGAGACACCTGTGAATTTCCTTCGTGCTCAGACCTTCATTGGTTCGCCGTTCGACGTAGACCCTGGTGCGAGGATCACTCCGCATTCGCACCATAGCGATGGTCCATAAAGCATTATTGGCAGCTCTACTACCACCTCGATTCAAGCGATGTCTTGTGGTTTTGCCAGATGACGCTGGCAGAGGGTTTGCACCACATAGTGATGCCAAGGCCGCTTCACTTTTCAGGCGATTCGGATTATCGCCAGCGACAGATAGAAGGGTTGCAGCGGTTTGGGGCCCAACTCCGAATCTGTAGTAGCCCCCATTTAAACCGGACACCTTGGTAGAAGCAAAGGCCTAGGCATAGACCTAGTGCAAAGGAGTGTCCAAGGTGGAGAGAATCGAA